>NZ_LIQZ01000088.1 GCF_001418655.1 Streptomyces phaeochromogenes
GCCTACGGAAAGTTCCCCCCGTTCCCGTTCCCCCCACCATTGTCGTTCCCGCTGATCGTCCACTCCTCGGGGATCGAGATGGTCGGATTGGGGAACTGCGGGTTGCCGTTGCCGCCGTTGTTGCCGTCACCGTTCCCGCCGTCGTTCCCGCGGTTGTCCCCGTTGTCGCCGTCCTCGTCACCGTTGTCGTCCTCGTCGCCCCGGCCGTCGTCCTTGCCGGTGTCGCCGCGCGGGATGTTGACGAGGTTGAACTGGGGTGCGTCCTTGCCCTCCAGGGCGCCGGCCATCATGTCGCGCCAGATCGGTCCGGGGACCTTGCCGCCGAAGACCTTCTCGTACGGGACGCCGCCGATGGTGATGTTGGTCATCCGCCGCTTGTGGGCCGGGTCGCCGACCCAGACCGCGCCGGCCATGTTCGGCGTGTAGCCCACGAACCAGGCCGCGTAGCGCTCGTCCGTCGTACCGGTCTTGCCCGCGCTGGCCCGGCTGTCGAGGCCCGCCTCCGAACCCGTACCGTCCTCGACCACGCCCTTGAGGAGCGTGTTGATCGTGTCGGCGGTGTTCTCGGACATCGCGCGTGAGCACGTCGACTTCGGCACCGGCAGGGACTTCTTCTGGCCGCCGACGGTCTGGCGGATCGACTCGATCGCGATCGGCGAGCAGTACGTGCCCCGCGTGGCGAAGGTCGCGTACGCGCTCGCCATCGTCAGCGGGGACATCTCCTGCGTGCCCAGGGCGATCGACGGGGCCTGGTTCATCTTCTTGCCGTCGGCGCGCTCGACGCCCATCTTGCCCGCCATGTCGGTCACGGGGCAGATGCCGATGTCGCTGATCAGCTGGATGTAGTACGTGTTGACCGACTTCGCGGTCGCGTCCTGCATGTCGTACGGGCCGACCTCGGTCTCGTTCTCGTTCTCGACCGGGACGCCCTTCTCGTTCCAGCTCTTGCCGTCACAGGCCGAGACCGGGCTCGGGTAGTCCATCTTGTACGGCGACGAGTACACCTGGTTCGCCGGCTTGCCGCCCTCGATGGCAGCCGCGGCCACGATCGGCTTGAACGTCGAACCGGGCTGGTAGCCCGCGCCGCCGCCCATGCCGGCGTCCACGGACAGGTTCATCTGCGTCTCGTTCTTGCCGAAGCCGTACGGACGCGACTGGCCCATCGCGAGGATCTTGCCGGTGCCGGGCTCGACGATGGTGGCGGCGGTCGCCACGTCGTCGCTCTTGTAGACGTGGTCCTTGATCGAGGCCTGCGCCGACTCCTGCGACTGCGGGTCGAGCGTCGTCCTGATCGTCAGGCCGCCCTGGTTCCAGATCTTTGCCCGGGCCTTCTGGGTCTTGCCGAAGACCGGGTCGTTCAGGAAGACCTCGCGGACGTAGTCACAGAAGAAGCCGGCGCCCTTGACCGCCGTGATGCAGCCGTTCTTGGGCTTGCTGACCTTCAGGCCGAGCGGCTTCTTCTTGGCCTTGTCGGCCTCCGCCTGGGAGATGTCGTGGACGTCGGCCATCCGCTGCAGCACGGTGTTGCGCCGCTTGACGGCCTCCTCCTCGTCGTTGACCGGGTCGTACCGGCTCGGCGACTGGACGATGCCGGCGAGCAGCGCGGCCTCCTCCACCTTCAGGTCCTTGGCGGACTTGGAGAAGTAGCGCTGGGCCGCGGCCTCGACGCCGTACGCCTGCTGACCGAAGAACGTGATGTTCAGGTAGTTCTCGAGGATCTTCTTCTTGCCGAGCTCCTCCTCGACCTGGATCGCGAACTTCAGCTCGCGGACCTTCCGGCCGAGGGTCTGCTGGGTGGCCTGGGCGACCAGATCCGGGTCGTTGCCGGCCTCCTCCACGAAGACGTTCTTCACGTACTGCTGCGTGAGCGTGGAGGCGCCCTCGGAGACGCCGCCGCTCTGCGCGTTCTTGTTGAGCGCCCGCAGGACACCCTTGAGGTCGACCGCGCCGTGCTCGTAGAACCGCGCGTCCTCGATCGCGACGATCGCCTTCTGCATGTACGGCGAGATGTCCTTGAGGTCGACCACCGTGCGGTCACGGGAGTAGACCGTGGCGATCTGGCCGCCCTTGCTGTCCAGGATCGTCGTGCGCTGGCTCAGCGGTGGCCGCTTCAGGTTGGTGGGGATCTCGTCGAACCCCTCGACCGAACCCTTGGCCGCGAGACCGAGCGCGCCGAACGCCGGCACGGCGATTCCGGCCATGACGGCTCCCGCGAGCACACTGACACCGAGGAACTTGGCGGCCTGCTGCGTTGGCGACAGACCACCGCCCGAGCGCTTCTTTGGCATGAGGGCAGCCTACGTTCTCATTCGCCGGACACACGTATAGGCCTTGGCCTAAGCTGCTCTCAACTGTCACAGCAGTAGGGCTACGTATCAATACGTCCGGCGACCCCGAATCGTTTCGGTCGGCACTCAACTTTTTTGTTGAGCACGTGCCCGAATCCGCCTCATGTGTCAGTTGGTGTCCGATGTGACGCAACTCAACTGCCCCGGTTTGCCGGGAAGGTCACGGATGTCGCCGGGTCACTCCGTTGGGTGATCTGTCGCGTACCCATAGTCCATTCGGGCCATTCAAGATTGGGCCCGAAGGGGCTGGTTGACTGTGCCCACCTTCCGTAACGTCCTCAACTGGCGGCGGTGAATATGCCGCTGCCGCCGTGGGGGAGCCTCGATTCGGGAGAGGACGGCGCCGGTATGGGCTGGGTAACCGACTGGAGTGCGCAGGCGGCCTGCCGCACTACCGATCCGGATGAACTGTTCGTTCAAGGAGCAGCGCAGAACAGGGCCAAGGCAGTGTGCACCGGGTGTCCGGTACGCACGGAGTGCCTGGCCGACGCGCTGGACAACCGCGTCGAGTTCGGCGTGTGGGGAGGAATGACGGAGCGGGAACGCCGCGCACTGCTGCGCAGGCGGCCCACCGTCACCTCTTGGCGCAGGCTGCTCGAAACCGCGCGTACCGAGTACGAGCGAGGGGCGGGCATTCTGCCTCTCGACGAGGAAGAGGTGTACGAGAACTACGCGGCGGTGGGCTGACAGCCTCTCCGCACGCAACCGGGGTCCCATCGGCCCCGTATGCGTCAGGGGGCCACGTGACGTACACGCGACCCCGCAGGCGTCGTACACGGCGTCCGCACGCAACTGGGGCCACTGTGGCCCCGAGAGGCTACGCAGCTCCGGTCGGCGAGGTACCGGCCGCGAGCCGCTCCCCGATGTTCCGCAGCCCTGCGAGGTCGTGCACGTCGCCGGGCAGCGCGGCCACTTCGGCCACCGCCACTTCGGGGTGGCGTGCGGCGAAGCGGTCACGTGTGCGCTGCTCGCGGGAGAGCAGCTGCATGCGCTCGGCGTGCAACCTCAGCAGGCCTGCCGTGAGTTGTTCGACGGTGCGGTCGTGTTCGACGGTGGGGTCGTCCGTCCCGGCTCCTTCGGCGGTGGTCCGGTCCGCGGCGGGGGAGCCTGCGTCGGGCGCGGGAGCCTCGGGAACGGTGGTCTGGGTAGCGGGTGATTCTGAACTGCCGTACGTGTCGGGAGAGTTACGAAGTCCAGCTTTCCCGCCCGACTGATCCACAATGCGGGCCTCGTCAAGATTTTCCGCGACGGCCGGATCGGCACCGGGTTCGGCCGGACCTGCCGCGAGGTGTTCGACAGGGTCGGCGGTGAGGTGCTCGGCCGGACCGGCGGTGAGGTCGAGGGTCTCCGCGGCGGCCAGCGCCCGATCCGCCGACAGCTGGGCCGCGCCGCTGCCGTGGACGCGGTTCAGCACGAGCCCCGCGAGCGGCATGTCCTCGGCGGCCAGCCGCTCCACGAAGTACGCCGCCTCGCGCAGCGCGTCCCGCTCCGGGGCCGCCACGACCAGGAACGCCGTCCCGGGCGCCTGGAGCAGCTTGTACGTGGCATCCGCGCGGGTGCGGAAACCGCCGAAGGTGGTGTCCATGGCGGCCACGAACGTCTGGACGTCCTTGAGGAGCTGGCCGCCCAGCAGCTTGCCGAGGGTGCCGGTCATCATCGACATCCCGACGTTCAGGAACTTCATCCCGGCCCGGCCGCCCAGCTTCGCCGGAGCCGTCAGCAGCCGGATCAACTTGCCGTCCAGGAACGACCCGAGCCGCTTCGGGGCGTCCAGGAAGTCGAGCGCCGAGCGCGAGGGCGGGGTGTCGACGACGATGAGGTCCCACTCCTCGCGGGCCCGCAGCTGGCCCAGCTTCTCCATCGCCATGTACTCCTGCGTGCCCGCGAAGCCCGCCGAAAGAGACTGGTAGAAGGGGTTGTTGAGGATCGCGGTCGCCCGCTCGGGGTCCGCGTGCGCCTCGACGATCTCGTCGAAGGTGCGCTTCATGTCGAGCATCATCGCGTGCAGTTCGCCGTCCGCGGAGTCGTCGACGCCCTTCACCCGGCGCGGGGTGTTGTCCAGCGCGTCGATGCCCATCGACTGGGCGAGCCTGCGCGCCGGGTCGATGGTGAGGACGACCACCTTGCGGCCACGCTCGGCCGCGCGCAGCCCGAGGGCCGCCGCCGTGGTGGTCTTGCCGACGCCGCCCGAGCCGCAGCAGACCACGATGCGGGTCTTCGGGTCGTCGATCAGCGGATCGACGTCCAGGACGGCGGCGGCGTCTATGCCGCGGGCGGTCTCGTGCGAGTGGGTCGTGTCGTGTGCGCGGGCCGGGTCCTGGCTCATGAGATCCCTTGCTGACGCAGTTCCTTGGCGAGTTCGTACAGGCCCCCGAGGTCCATTCCCTCGGCGAGCAGCGGGAGTTCGTGCAGGGGCAGGTCCAGGCCCTGGAGCACGGCCCGCTGGTCGCGCTCCAACGCGTGCCGCTCGGCGTACTCGTCGGCCTGGGTCAGCAGCGGCTCCACCAGCCGCTCGGCGACCCCGCCGCGGCGCGCGCCACCTAGTCCGGCGGCGGACAGCGACTTGGCGATGGCCGTGCGCGGTGCCTCGCGGGTGAGCTCCAGATCGGTCTCGTCGAGGATCGAGGGCCGCACCATGTTCACGATGATCCGCCCCACCGGCAGCCGCGCGGCACGCAGCTCGGCGATGCCGTCCGCGGTCTCCTGGACGGGCATCTCCTCAAGCAGCGTCACCATGTGCACGGCGGTCTCGGGCGACTTGAGGACCCGCATGACGGCCTGCGCCTGATTGTGTATCGGGCCGATCTTGGCGAGCCCCGCCACCTCGTCGTTCACGTTCAGGAAGCGGGTGATCCGGCCGGTCGGCGGCGCGTCCATCACCACGTAGTCGTACGCGAAGCGTCCGCGCTTGTCCTTGCGGCGCACGGCCTCGCAGGCCTTGCCCGTCAGAAGGACGTCTCTGAGGCCCGGCGCGACGGTGGTCGCGAAGTCGATGGCGCCGAGCTTTTTCAGCGCGCGTCCGGCGCTGCCGAGTTTGTAGAACATCTGGAGGTAGTCCAGAAGGGCCAGTTCGGGGTCTATGGCGAGGGCGAACACCTCCCCGCCCCCTGGAGCGACGGCGATCTTCCGCTCCTCGTAGGGCAGGGCCTGCGCTTCGAATAGCTGCGCGATGCCCTGCCTGCCCTCGACCTCGACCAGAAGGGCACGCTTGCCCTCGGTCGCTAGGGCGAGCGCGAGTGCTGCGGCGACCGTGGTCTTGCCGGTACCGCCCTTGCCGCTGACGACCTGGAGCCTGCTCACGTCTTCGAGCCTAACCAGTCGGCCGCGGAAGTACGCAGGAGGCTGTGGACAAGCTGTGCGGGATGCCCCGGGCGAGGCCCCCGACGAGGCCCCCGACGAGGCCCTCGAAGAGGTCCGCGGAAGGGCGTGTGCGGCAGCGGATACAGTCGCCCTCATGACCAAGTGGGAATACTCAACCGTGCCGCTGCTCGTCCACGCCACGAAGCAGATTCTGGACACCTGGGGCGAGGACGGCTGGGAGCTCGTCCAGGTCGTGCCCGGGCCGAACAACCCCGAGCAGCTCGTCGCCTATCTGAAGCGCGAGAAGGCCGCATGAGCGCCGTCGAGGAGAAGCTGGCCGAGCTCGGACTGACCCTGCCGGACGTCGTACCGCCGCTGGCCGCGTACCAGCCCGCGGTGCAGTCGGGTGTGTACGTGTACACGGCCGGGCAGCTCCCGATGGTGGACGGCAAGCTTCCGGTCACCGGCAAGGTGGGCGCGGAGGTCACTCCGGAGGAGGCCAAGGAGCTGGCCCGCACCTGTGCGCTGAACGCCCTCGCGGCGGTCAAGTCGGTCGTGGGCGACCTCGACCGCATCGCGCGCGTGGTGAAGGTCGTCGGCTTCGTCGCCTCGGCCTCCGACTTCACGGGCCAGCCCGCCGTGCTGAACGGCGCGAGCGAGCTGCTCGGTGAGGTCCTCGGCGAGAAGGGCGTGCACGCGCGCAGCGCGGTCGGCGTGGCGGTGCTGCCGCTGGACGCGCCCGTCGAGGTCGAGGTCCTGGTGGAGCTGACACACGCGTGAGCCGGTCCGCCGTGGTGTGAGCCGGTCTCCGTCGTGGTGCGAGCCGGTCCGCCGTGGCGCGGGCATGGCTCGGCGGTGTGAGCGGATTCCGGGGCGCGGGCCTGCTCCTATGGCGTAGGTGTGCCTCCTGGGGAGGCGATCGTTGCCTCTCGAACATCAGCCCACTCCGGGATAGCCTCCGCCCATGGCGAATGGGCAGTGGTATCCCCCCGAGTGGCCCGAGAGAATCCGCGCGCTCGCGGAGGGCACGCTCACACCGGTCGCCCCCAGGCGGGCGGCCACCGTCATGCTGCTCAAGGACACCGACTCCACCCCCGTCGTGCACATGCTGCGCAGACGCGCCTCCATGGCCTTCGCCGGAGGCGCGTACGCGTATCCCGGCGGCGGTGTTGACCCGAGGGACGACGACCGGCAGATCCGCTGGGCGGGCCCCACGCGCGCGTGGTGGGCGTCCCGGCTCGGCGTCGACGAGACCACCGCCCAGGCGATCGTCTGCGCGGCGGTGCGCGAGACGTACGAGGAGGCGGGCGTCCTGCTCGCCGGGCCCACCGAGGACACCGTGGTCGGCGACACCACGGGCGAGGAGTGGGAGGCGGACCGCGCGGCCCTGGTCGCCCGTGACCTCTCCTTCGCCGAGTTCCTGGAGCGCCGGGGGCTCGTCCTGCGCTCCGACCTCCTCGGCGCCTGGACCCGCTGGATCACCCCCGAGTTCGAGCCCCGCCGCTATGACACCTGGTTCTTCGTGGCCGCGCTCCCGGAGGGCCAGCGCACCCGCAACGCCTCCACGGAGGCCGACCGCACCGTCTGGATCCGCCCCGCCGACGCGAGGGACGGCTACGACAAGGGCGACCTCCTGATGATGCCGCCCACCATCGCGACCCTGCGCCAGCTCGGCGCGTACGCCACCGCCGCCGAGGCCCTCGCCGCGGCACCGGGGCGCGACATGACGCCCGTCCTGGCCCAGGCCCGCCTGGAAGGCGGCGAGCTGGTCCTCAGCTGGCCCGGCCACGACGAGTTCACCAAGCACATCCCGACCGGTGGAGCCTCCGCATGACCGACGCCGCCGCCCTTCCGGGCCAGCCGCGGGGCGGGGTGCTCTCCGGCCCCGCCACCGCGCGTGCCGTCAACGTCCTCGCGCCCAACGCCTCCGCGATGACCCTGGACGGCACGAACACCTGGATCGTGGCTGAGCCGGACTCCGAGCTGGCGGTGGTGATCGACCCGGGGCCCCTGGACGACGTACACCTCCGGAACGTCGTCGACATCGCCGAGAAGGCCGGCAAGCGGGTCGCGCTGACCCTGCTGACGCACGGGCACCCGGACCACGCGGAGGGCGCCGGACGGTTCGCGGAACTGACCGGGACGAAGGTGCGGGCGCTCGACCCGGCGCTGCGGCTCGGTGACGAGGGCCTGGCGGCCGGGAACGTCGTCACCACGGGCGGCCTGGAGTTGCGCGTCGTGTCCACCCCCGGCCACACCGCCGACTCGCTCTGCTTCCACCTGCCCGCCGACCGGGCCGTCCTGACTGGCGACACGATCCTGGGCCGGGGCACCACGGTCGTCGCGCACCCCGACGGGCGCCTGGGCGACTACCTGGACTCCCTGAGGCGCCTCAGGTCCCTCACAGTCGACGACGGCGTGCACATGGTCCTGCCGGGCCACGGGCCCGTCCTGGAGGACGCCCAGGGAGCCGTCGAGTTCTACCTCGCCCACCGGGCCCACCGCCTCGCCCAGGTCGAGACGGCGGTCGAGGACGGCTACACGACCTCGTCCCAGGTCGTCGCCCACGTGTACGCCGACGTCGACCGCTCCCTGTGGCCGGCGGCGGAGCTGTCGGTGCTGGCGCAGCTGGACTATCTCCGGGAGCACGGACTCATCGGCGAGGCCTGAGAAGCCGGAAACGGCCCTCCAGGGAAAACCGGGAACGGCCCTCCTAGGAGGCACGGTTCGAAAACGCCCTCCCTAGGGGCGCGGTTTTTTGATGCCGTGCACGCGCGCGTACTCCTCGGCGAGCCAGGGCCCGAAATCGTCGACGTACGACCGCAGGACTGCGGCCTCGCCCCTCGGCTCGTACCCGAGGACGGCCGCCTCCCGCAGTTGCGCGGCCCGCTCCGGGTAGTACGTGCCGAACACCTCGGCCATCTCCGTCAGATCGCTCGTCCAGCCGTTCCAGCGCGGCATGACGAGGGTGAAGCCGGTGCGGACGAGATGGCGGCACATGGAGCGTGTGAGGGGCCGCAGGGCCTGCTCCGAGTCGCCCGCCTCCGTGATCCGCTCGCGCCACCGCGGGAGGAACAGCGCGAGGTCGCCGTTCGTCTCGCGGGCGAGGAGCGAGTCGGGCCGGTAGCGCGGCAGATACTCGGCGAGGTCCTGGCCCAGCAGCGGCGTACAGAGGCAGGCCACGAACCAGCCGAGATCGTGCCTCTCCAGGTCGCTCAGTACCTGCTCCCGGCCGACCAGCAGCGTTCCCGCCCCGTCGATCTGCGGGAACTCCTTGTCGAGCGCCTCGTCGAGCGAGCGGGCGTCCGTACGGTCCGCCTCCGTGGGTTCCTCGCGCAGGGCGAGCAGCAGATCGAGGTCGGAGCGGCCCACGCGCGCGGTGCCGCGCGGAATGGACCCGTACAGGTACGCGCTGTGCAGCCGCGCCCCGAAGACGTCCAGCACCCGGTCGCGGGCCGTGGCCACGACGGGCCGGAACGCGCTCGGGATCAGCCCCGGGGATCCCTCGCGTTCGATGTATCCCCCGGCGTCGAGCCCCTTGTTCGGCATGGGAACACTCTGCATGGGCCGGGCCGCGGGGTCATGTCATTTCCAGCGGAACACGCGCAGCCGATGCGTGGGGCGCTCCGCCGTACAGACCACGGCGAGGCAGTCCCCTGCCGCGGCCAGGCGGGCCCGGTAGCTGTGGCCGGGCAGGGCGCGTTCGGCCACGACCCGGCCGTCGGCGGGATCCAGCACGGTCGCGCGGTCGCCGTAGCCGTTCAGGACCACGAGATGGCCCCGGTGGGCCAGCGGGGAGAGCGTGGCACCGTACGTGCTGCTCCAGGTCCAGCGGAGGACACCCGTGGTGACGGAGTACGCGTTGAGCGTGCTTCCGGTGTCCTCCTCGCCGTCGGGGGTCGGCGTGCCGAGGCATTCGACGGCGAGCATGTCGCCGACCACGGCGACGTCACCCCCGAACTCCCTGGCCCAGCGAGGCAGTTCGATCTCCCGCTCCGTTTCCCCGCCCATCACTACGAGCCGCCGGGGAGCGTCTTCGCCAGGTCCGACGGTGGACACGACGGCGGGGTGGGCCCGTACGACGGAGACGTGCCCCCACCGCTCGGGGACCGGCCGCTCCCACAGGAGGGCGCCGGTGCGCGCGTCGATCGTCCGGAGCACCGGTGGCTCGTCCCTGCCTCCGTCCCCGTCCCCGTGACCGTGACCGGGACGGGCGGTCACGATGAGGCCGCCGCCGAGGGCCACCTCGCGCGCGTGCCCGTCGACGGATCCGAGCGCGTCGGCGCGCTGCTCGCGCGACCACAGGACCCTGCCCGAGCCGACGTCGAGCCCCGTGAGGCGGACGTGCTCCGCGCCGCCGTTCTCGTCCCCGTCGGCGTGACCGTGATGCAGTACGACGCCCACGCCGTCCGGTGCGTCCGCGGAGGCGTGGGCCAGTACGTCGCCTTCGGGCGGCTGCCACGTCCACAGGGGGTCACCGGTCGTCAGGCCGTACGCCTCCACCCGGTCGGAGCGGGCCATGGCGAGGGTTTCGGCGACGGCCCAGGTGCTCAGCGGCGCGCCGGGGCTTCCCTTCTCCCGCGGGTACTTCCACAGCCTCGGTGCCGACGCGGGGCCTCTGCGCCACCAGGGCCCCTTCGTGCCGCCCCAGACCGACTCGGGTGCCCTGTCCTCGTACGTACCCGCGTCCTCGTACGTACCCGCGTCCTCGTGCATCCCCACCCCTTGGGTCAGTGTCCGGACACCTTGAGTCGGCATCCGGCGACGACAAGAAGGGCCCCACCGTGCGGCGGGGCCCTTCTTCAAAGAAGACGTGACGTAAGCGGCTAGCGCGATCGCTTCGCGAGGCGCTCCACGTCCAGCAGGATGACCGCGCGGGCCTCCAGGCGGAGCCAGCCGCGGCCCGCGAAGTCGGCGAGCGCCTTGTTGACCGTCTCGCGGGAGGCGCCGACGAGCTGGGCCAGCTCCTCCTGGGTCAGGTCGTGCACGACGTGGATGCCCTCCTCGGACTGCACGCCGAAGCGGCGCGAGAGGTCCAGGAGCGCGCGGGCCACGCGGCCCGGCACGTCGGAGAAGACCAGGTCGGACATCTGGTCGTTGGTCTTGCGCAGACGCCGGGCGACGGCGCGCAGCAGGGCGGCGGCCACCTCGGGCCGCGCGTTCAGCCAGGGCTGGAGGTCGCCGTGGCCGAGGCCGAGCAGCTTGACCTCGGTCAGCGCGCTGGCGGTCGCCGTGCGCGGGCCCGGGTCGAACAGCGACAGCTCGCCGATGAGCTCGCCGGGGCCGAGGACCGCCAGCATGTTCTCGCGGCCGTCGGGTGATGTGCGGTGGAGCTTCACCTTGCCCTCGGTGACCACGTACAGGCGGTCTCCGGGGTCGCCCTCGTGAAAGAGCGCGTCTCCGCGCGCGAGGGTCACCTCACTCATGGAGGCGCGGAGCTCCGCGGCCTGCTCGTCATCGAGCGCCGCGAAGAGCGGGGCGCGCCGCAGAACGTCGTCCACGAGTTCTCTCCTTGTCGACCTGCTCAGGGGATCTTGCTCCCCCGTGTGCCGGGGACCGTGTTCCCCATTTTGCCGGACGGTCCAAACAGTGTGATCAGTCACAAGTCTGCCGTACAGGTGTGTCCCGCAGTGCGGCAGGGGGCCAATTGGGGGCCGATCTCCGAGGGCCGGGGCGGATGTCACTGGTGGGCTTTAGGCTGGCCGGGTGTCCAAATCGCCGGTGAGAGCACAGGCCAAGGGGGCTGGACGGGTGGTTGCACGTCGCGATTCCGCTGTGGGCGAACAGGACCCCGACGGAGCGAAGAAAACGACAAAAGCGGCAGGGGGCGGGCCGGCCAAGAGGTCGGCCGGAGCCGCCGGGAAGGCCGCGGGGGTCGCGGCCTCGGAGATGGCCGCGACCGCGAAGAAGGCCGCCGCCGTCAAGAGAGCCGCGTCCGCCAAGAAGGCTGCCGCCCCGACCAAGAAGGCTGCCGCCCCGAGCAAGAGGGTGGCTGCCGCGAGGAAGGTGGCCGTCTCGAAGAAGGCTGCCGCGAGCAAGACGGCTGCTACCGCCGCCGAGAAGGTGACCGCACCGACCAAGCAGGTGGCTGCCGCGAGCAGGAAGGCCGCTGCCGCGACCAAGAAGGTGGCCGCCTCCAGCAAGAAGGCTGCCGCTCCGAGCGGGAGGGCTGCCGCCCCGACCAAGAAGGCGGCTGCCGCGAGTAACAAGGTGGCCGCTCCGAAGAAGGCTGTCGCCCCGAAGAAGGCGGTCGCTCCGAAGACGGCCGCCAAGAAGAGCGCGCCGGTGAAGGCCGTCGCCAGGAAGACCTCGGCGTCGGGCACGCCGGCGAAGGCGACCGCCACGAAGACCTCGGCGTCGAGCGCGCCCGCGAAGGCGACCACCAGGAAGCCCACGCCCGCCAAGAAAACCGCACCCGCGAAGAAAGCCGCACCCGCCGCAGTGACCCCCGCCAAAGCCACTCCCGCCAAAGCAGCCTCTGCGAAAGCCGCCCCTGCCAAAGCCGCCCCCGCCAAAATCACCCCCGCCAAGCCTCCCCGGAACGAGTCGCACACCGCCCTCGTGCGGCGGGCGCGCCGTATCAACCGTGAGCTCGGCGAGGTGTACCCGTACGCGCACCCGGAGTTGGACTTCGAGAACCCCTTCCAGCTGGTGGTGGCCACGGTCCTGTCGGCGCAGACGACCGACCTGAGGGTGAACCAGACGACGCCGGCTCTCTTCGGGAAGTACCCCACGCCCGAGGACCTGGCCGCGGCGAACCCGGAGGAGGTCGAGGAGATCCTCCGGCCGACCGGGTTCTTCCGGGCCAAGACCAAGTCGGTGATAGGGCTCTCCAGGGCCCTGCGGGACGACTTCGGGGGCGAGGTCCCGGGCCGGCTCGAAGACCTCGTCAAACTGCCCGGCGTGGGCCGCAAAACCGCCTTCGTGGTCCTCGGCAACGCCTTCGGCCGCCCCGGCATCACCGTGGACACCCACTTCCAGCGGCTCGTACGACGCTGGCAGTGGACCGACGCGACGGAGCCCGACAAGATCGAGGCGGCCATCGGCGGGCTCTTCCCGAAGAGCGAGTGGACGATGCTCTCGCACCACGTGATCTTCCACGGCCGCCGTATCTGCCACGCCCGCAAGCCCGCCTGCGGCGCCTGCCCGATCGCCCCGCTCTGCCCGGCCTACGGGGAGGGCGAGACGGACCCGGAGAAGGCCCAGAAGCTCCTGAAGTACGAGAAGGGCGGCTTCCCGGGCCAGCGCCTCAACCCTCCGCAGTCCTACCTCGACGCGGGCGGCATCCCGGCACCCCCGCTGGGAGCGACCATCCCCGGCGCCCCCGCCGGGCGCGGGGGCGCCGGGGATGGTCGCTCCCAGCGGGGGTGCCGGGATGCCGCCCGCGTCGAGGTAGGACTGCGGAGGGTTGAGGCGCTGGCCCGGGAAGCCGCCCTTCTCGTACTTCAGGAGCTTCTGGGCCTTCTCCGGGTCCGTCTCGCCCTCCCCGTAGGCCGGGCAGAGCGGGGCGATCGGGCAGGCGCCGCAGGCGGGCTTGCGGGCGTGGCAGATACGGCGGCCGTGGAAGATCACGTGGTGCGAGAGCATCGTCCACTCGCTCTTCGGGA
>NZ_LIQZ01000089.1 GCF_001418655.1 Streptomyces phaeochromogenes
TTACGAGCTCGTGCACGGTAAGCGGTGAGAGGTCGAGAACTTCGCTGTGGCCTAAGTTCACGTCTTCCGTGCCGAGTGCAGGTCCACGGTCTGTTGGTGGGACAGCAGACCGGCGACGGCTTGCACGGTGTCGCCCATGTGCTCCCGGCGACCGAGGTGTCGGGCCAGGGCCCGCCAGTTCTTCAGATGCGCGATGCCGTGCTCGACGCGGATACGACGCGAAGAGTGCGCCTTGCGCTGGCGCTCGTACATCTCCTCGTACCAGTCCGGGGCGTTCTTCTTGAACTTCCGGTGCGGTGGTGTCACCACCCGACCGCCGGTCTGGGCGCCCAGTCCCTGGTAGCCGGCATCGGCGAGAATCTCGACCGCAGGCCCGTCGGCCAGGAGCTTGACCAGCCCTAACTGGCGGGCGTGGGTGATGTCTGCGCAGCTTGCGGGGCGGGCCGGGCTGCACCACAGCACGCGGCCCTCGCCGTCCGTGACAACCATGGACTTGACGGCGTTCTGCTTGTTCTTGCCGGAGATGAATTTGTCCCGGTCCTTGCGTCCGGCGGCGGGCCGCCGGACCCGTATCTCGGTGCCGTCGATGATTCCGGTCGTCCCGCTTGAGCCGAGGTGATCGACGACCTCGGCCAGGGTCCGCAGCCGAACGTCAGGGCTGACGGTGCACCCTCGCTCGGCGAGCAGGGGTCGCACCTCGTTGATGGCCCGAGTAATGGTGGAGCGGTCCACGCCGAACCAGCAGGCCAGCACGTCGTGGGTGGCGCCGTGACGAAGATGGATGAGGGTGGCCAGAAGGCGGTCGACGAACACCAGGCGGTGTTTCGCACCGCCGCCCACGGCCCGTTTCCGCGGTCGGGAAGCGAGCCTGGCCTTGTGCCGCTCATGCCACAACGGGCCTATCTCAGCGACAAGTTCAGCAATCACTCCGGACGTCAGGCCCGTGATCCGTCGATTGCTGATGATCACTGCACGAGTCGCGTTCCCCACCACTCGACCATGATCAACCATCAAGGGCCCGGCGTCTCACCGCTTACCGTGCACGAGCTCGTTAGGCCGAAAAACTCAGTAGCGAAGCTTACCCGGGCCCTTGATGTTCGGGGAGCCCTTGCGGGAGATCAGCGCCTGGATGCAGCGGCGTCGCAGCTCACCGCGCACAGCCTTCGAGTCGTACGCCTTGTCGCGGGTCGTCGGCGGTGCGCGCCCCGAAGGCGCGATGTCCTTCGGGGCGCGCGGCAGGGGTTCGGGTTCAGGCGTTGTAGCCGCCGTGGGCGTCCAGCACCGCGCCCGTGACGTACGACGCGGTGGGGCTCGCCAGGAAGGCGATCGCCGCGGCGATTTCGTCGGGGTGCCCCATGCGTTGCAGGGACAGGGAGCTGACCAGGGCCTTGAGGGTCTCGGGGTCCGGCGGTTGCATGCCGCCCTCCATCAGTCCAGCCTCCACGACGTTGGCCGTGATGTCCCGGGGCCCGAGGTCGCGTGCCACCCCCATGGTGTACCTCTCGATCCCCGACTTGGTCGCCGAGTAGTCGGCAAGGCCGGGGGCGCCGACCCGGGAGCCCAGTCCGGAACTCACTGTGATGATGCGGCCCCCCGTGCGCAGTACTCGGGAGGCGGCCCGGATGACGGCGATCACGCCGAGGTAGTTGGTGGCGTGCATCCGGTCCAGTGCGGCAGTGTCGGCGTCCGGGTCGTCCACCGTGCCAGCCACGGAGATCGCCGCGTTGTTGACGAGGATGTCCAGGCCGCCGAAGTGCGCGACCACGTCGTCGATCAGAGCCGGCGCCCGGCTCGTGTCCGCCTGGTCGGACTGGAAGGCGACGGCCTTGGCTCCCTTGCCGTGCACCTCGTCGACGACGGCCTGCGCCTGCTTCTCGGAGCTGACGTAGGTGAAGGCGACATCGGCGCCCTGCTGGGCCAGCAGTCGTACGGTCGCGGCTCCCAGCCCGCGCGACCCCCCGGTGACCAGGGCGACCTTGCCCGTGAGTGGCTTGCTCATTCTTCTCACCTCGTTGATTGTCCCTTCCTGACAGTCGCAACATTAATTGTTACGACAGACCGTTGCAACCTTCACTGTTACGACTGCGCTGTCGTAACATAAAGCGTTGCGGCCGAGAGGAGGGGTTCATGAGTGCCAACAGCAGGTTGACCATTGCCGCCCACGCGCTGGCCTGGATCGGTCTCTACCAGCGCCAAGGCCATGAGGTCGCCACCTCCGAGCAGATCGCGACCAGCGCGAACACCAACCCCGTGGTGATCAGGCGGCTGCTCGGCGAGCTGCGCAGAGCCGGGCTCGTGGAGTCCCGGCGGGGCGTGGGCGCGGGCTGGTCGCTGGCACGCGAGCTGGAGTCGATGACCCTTCTCGACGTGTACGAGGCAGTGGAACCCGGCCCGCTGTTCGCGATGCACCGCGCCACCCCGGACCAGGGATGCGTGGTGGGTCACGGCATCCAGCCGGCGATGCAGGGCATCTACGAGGGCATCGAGGAGACCCTGAGAAACGAGTTGGCCCGCGTCACTCTCGAGCACGTACTCCGGGAGGTACTCGCGGCACCTCGCTAGCCTCCCCGTTGCGCCCTGACATCACCAAGATCCCCATCCATGCCCAAGCCAGTGAATAGCCTGGCAACCATTCACGCCAAAGACGGTTGCGCCATCTACCGCTCCAGGACCAGCTTGTCGGTTCGCGCTCACCGTGGCCGGGTGGCTTTCCAGGATCCGGTGCATGCTGGATCCCGAGCTGCTTGAACGGATCACCGCGCGGCGCGCGGAGCTGGACGAGCTCGAAGAACAGCTGGCCAAGCAGCTGGCGGAGGTGCGGGCCGAGCGGGACGAGCTCGCCGTCGCAGAGCGAGTCCTTGAGCGGATGAGCGAACAGCTAGTGCTGTGACCGCATCAGTTCGCCGGTTTGGTGGTCGCGGCGGTTGGATGTGGGGCGACGTCCGATCCGACCGCTGGAGGCGCGGTGGCTGAGCCCGTCCGTGTGCGCAGACTGACCGACCAGGAGGGGCAGAAGCCGCAGCAGGTCGTGCGCCGGGGCAGCACCAGTTCGGTGCACTACCGGCGGGCGATGATGCTGGCCTCGGCGGCGGGAACGCGTGCCGGTAATCGCCCAACTCGTGGCGGCCGACGAGGACACGGTGCGCGATGTGATCCACCGGTTCAACGAGATCGGCCTGGCCTGCCTGGACCCTCGGTGGGCGGGAGGCCGTCCCCGCCTGCTCAGCGATGACGACGAGGACTTCGTTGCGGCGACGGCCACCAGCCGACCGGCCAAGCTCGGCCAGCCCTTCACCCGCTGGTCGTTACGCAAACTCGCCGTCTACCTGCGCAAGGTTCACGGCCGGGTGATCCGCATCGGCCGCGAGACCCTGCGCTGCCTGCTGGCCCGCCGGGGCATCACCTTCCAGCGGACCAAGACCTGGAAGGAGTCCACCGACCCCGAACGCGACGCCAAGCTGGACCGCATCGAGCACGTCCTGGAGCAATTCCCCGACCGGGTCTTCGCCTTCGACGAGTTCGGCCCGCTGGGAATCCGGCCCACCGCAGGCTCGTGCTGGGCCGAACAGACCCGGCCCGACCGGGTGCCGCCACCTATCACCGCACCCACGGGGTGCACTACTTCCACGGCTGCTACTCGGTCGGCGACGACGTGGGGCGTGAACGGCGAAAGAAGGGAGCCGCGAACACGCTGGCCGCGCTGAAGTCGATCCGCGCCGCCCGTCCCGACGGCGCCCCCATCTACGTGATCCTGGACAACCTGTCCGCCCATAAAGGCGCCGACATCCGACGCTGGGCGAAGAAGAGCAACGTCGAGCTGTGCTTCACCCCGACCTACGCCTCGTGGGCGAACCCGATCGAAGCCCACTTCGGACCGCTACGACAGTTCACCATCGCCAACTCGAACTACCCCAACCACACCGTGCAGACCCGAGCCCTGCACGCCTACCTCCGGTGGCGCAACGCCAACACCCGCCACCGCGACGTCCTGGCCGCCGAACGCAAGGAACGCGCCCGCATCCGCAGCGAGAAAGGCATCCGATGGGGCGGACGCCCTCTCACAGCCGCGGCCTGATCCAACCCAACCCAACCCGGCGAACCCACGCGGTCACAGCACCTGGTTCAGTCAGGCGGTGGTGGAGACGCGGGAAGTTGCTCGGCTCTGCTGACGCGTTCTTCGAGGGCCCGGATGCGGTCGTAGAGATCGACCAGGGTCACGCCGTTGGCAACCACACCCGAGCGGCGCCAGTGCCTCCGCACAAATTCCTCTCGGCTCTCCTGCACCGACTGCTGGAATCCTGTCGGAGCCACGGCGCTTGGTGCCGTCACCGACCTGAGCTCGTCTCGCCCGAGCGAGCTCTTTTGCAGCTTCGACACAGCAATCGCACCAAGCACGATCACCACGAGAGCGGCGGGGAATATCAACAACGCCCAGCTGGCCGACATGAGAACTCCCTAGTCCCTGGCAGTGGATCGACACTACCGGTCCTCGGCCAAGCCGGAGTCAGTGAGTTGCTTTCATCCTGCTTGCAGGTCACGGGGCTGGTGCGGGACAGGGGCGGGGTGCTCGGGGAAGCACCGCAGCCTCGCCGCACGCCAACCCACACCGCCCGCGATGTTCAGGGTGAAACCGCTCAGGGGCGTCATCCAATCCTTTACGATCTCGCGGTGACGATCTGGACGGAGCGCCCTGCCAAGACCGACGTCGAAGCGGTCGTTTGCCGCTACTTCAGCCTGCTCCGAGCT
Source organism: Streptomyces phaeochromogenes (assembly GCF_001418655.1). Taxonomy (GTDB): domain Bacteria; phylum Actinomycetota; class Actinomycetes; order Streptomycetales; family Streptomycetaceae; genus Streptomyces; species Streptomyces phaeochromogenes. The sequence goes on from NZ_LIQZ01000089.1 coordinate 4,747, forward strand.
GGGAAGGTCCCTGAGGCCGAACAGCTCGTCGATCACTCATCAGTCCGGCATGTGCTCAAGTCGCTATGGGCCGGCTCGGTCGGAGCGAGCGCCGATGCGAAGGAGGCGAGTTGCAGCCCTGCTGCCGATGCGTGGGAGCGGGACCTGTCTTGGCTCTGCGAGCTCGATCTCGGGGACTTCAACTGGGGCCACACTGGCAGCCATTTCTACGCCGAGGTCACCTACCGCGCGCAGGTGATCGAGGTGTCATTGGGCTTTTGGATCAAGCCAACCGACGCTGGCTGGGTCGTCGCGGGACCGTCCACACTCTGGTAGGAAACACGGAAGACCAGCACGATCCGGGCGTCGGCTGAATTTCCCGCTGACGGACGATCACCCGCTGACGATCAAGGCTCCAACCAGCCCGAGCGCACCGGGCCCCGTCCCACGCCGGCCCAGTGACCTGCAACTTCGGGTTGGAAAGGCTGAGTCCTTCCAGTGGTCCTGAAGCTTCCCGGTGGCTTCTTGCATCTGGTCGCCGTAGTCGAACGAGGAAACCCGGCGAACGTTCGTGGCCACAGCACTAGCCGACGAGCGCGCCTCAGTCGCGCCGGTGCGCGGGCAGGTGGGCGGACGTGCGGCCGACCGGCGAAACTACTCCGGCAAACACCACCATCACGGCCTGCACTTCTTCGCCCTGACCGACGAGAGGGGTCGGCTGATCTGGATATCCGCCGCCCGGCCCGGCCGCACCCACGACAACACCGCCGCCCGCCAGGATCACGTCCTGGCCCACCTGCACGCCGCCGGCCTCGGGGCCCTGGCGGACCTCGGCTTCCGCGGCCTGGACAGCGCCGTACGCGATCCGGTGATCGTCACCGACGACGTCCGCGCCAGCGGCAACACACGCCTGCTCACCGAGCAGCACGCCGTCCTGGTCCCGGACCCCCAGCGTGCCCTCGCCCTGCTCTGAAACCCCCAACCACCCTCCCGTGCCCGGCCGTTCACGGCCGGGCACGGCCGGGCACGGGCCCCGGGAAAGGCCCCTGCCCGAGCACGTCGACTTCTTCGAGGCGATCGTCACCGCCTACCCCGACGACGCCCCGCTGCTCCAGGACCCCGCCCACGCCCGCGTGGCCCGGGCCGGCGACATCGTGTACGGCGACCTGATCCTGGCCGCCGTCTCCCTGCACGGCACCGACTACTTCAACGACCAGTACACCGCCCACCCCATCCCTCCAACCCGGCCTGCGGATGCGGCGTGTGCTGCCACCTCACCCACGAGCCCGGCCCGGTGGTCGTGCTCTCCCACGGGCACCCCTGGGAGACCTGCAACCCGTGGCTCGCCGACACCCTGACGTTCCAGGGAAAGCGCGGGCGGTCAGCTGCGAACGTGCAGCCCGAAACTCGTGCGGCCCGCGGGCTCAAGTCCCTCCTTCAGGTGCAGCGAGGGGATCTCGTAGTCGCCGAAGTTCTGCCGTCGGAACGCGATCGGCTCGGTCGACTCAAGGGTGAGCAGGCGCTGTTCCCAGGCCTTGGCGACGTCCGGGTAGTCCTCGTCGGTCATCCGGTCGGTGCCGTAGAGCAAGAAGGGCGGCAGCACCTCGATGCCCGGGTAGTAGAGGATGCCGTGGTGGATCGGGAACAGCAGGTCGTCGATGGGGCCGTTGATCCCGCGAGCGGCGTAATGTGACTCCGGGCCGCCGGCGGTCACCGACAGCAGAGCCTTCCTGCCCGCGAGGGTGCCTTCGCCGAAACGCTCGCCGTATTTGGTGTCGCTGTGCTCGCCGACGCCGTACGCGAAGTGGTAGGTGAATACCCGGTCCACCCAGCCTTTGAGGATCGCGGGCATCGTGTACCACCACAGCGGGAACTGGAAGATGATCGTGTCGGCCCACAGCAGCTTCTCCTGCTCGGCGAGGACGTCCGGGGTGAGCGTCCCGGCGTCGAAGGCCCGGCCCGAGTCCAGGGCGACCTTCAGCGGACTTGAGGCGTGGGGGCCGTAGTCCGCGGCGTCCACGACCGCCTTCCAGTTCATCGCGTACAGATCGCTCACCCGTACCTCGTGCCCGGCGGTCTCCAATGTGGACACCGCGAGGTTCTTCAGCGAGCTGTTGAGAGACTTCGGCTCCGGGTGGGCGTAGACGATCAGCGTCTTCATGGGAACTCCTTCGGATCGGTGCCTTCGATCCTGGGCGCCGCGGCACCCGGCGTTCAGGGGCGCCTCATCCGTCGGACGGGACTTCCTGGTAACGGCAGGACCACCTTCACGGGCACCACCGACGCCATACTGGGGGCATGGACGATCTTGCGGGCTTCCTGCGGACCCGGCGTTCCCGGGTCGACCCGGCAGCCGTCGGCATCCCCACCGACAGCCGCCGCCGGGTTGAAGGCCTGCGCCGCGAAGAGGTCGCGCATCTGTCCGGAGTCAGCGTCGACTACTACGTACGCCTGGAGCAGGGCCGCGCGACCCAGCCCTCCGAGCAGGTCCTCGACGCCATCGCCCGCGTCCTCGGCCTCGACGAGACCGAACGCGGGCACCTCTACCGGCTCACCCGGCAACGCCGCCGCCGCGCGAAGGCGCCGGGCGGCCGGGTCCGGACGGAGCTGCTGCGCGTCCTCGACCTGGTCGCCGATGCACCCGCGCTGATCATGGACTACCGCCTGGACGTGCTGGCCGGGAACCGCCTCGCCGTGCTCCTCTACGGCCGGCCGATGCCGGGCCTGAACACCGCCCGGCACATCTTCCTTGAGGAGGCCGAGCGCGGCCTCTACGCGGACTGGGAGAAATGCACCCTCGACGTGGTCGGGCACTTGCGCCTGGCCGCCGGCAAATACCCCGGGGACCCCCGTCTGGCCTCGCTCATCGGCGAGCTGGCCATGCGTAGCGAGCGCTTCCGGCGGCTCTGGGCCCGCGCGGACGTGCGCGCCCGCACGCATGGCCGCAAGGCGTACCGGCACCCGCTGGTCGGACTGCTGGAACTGCACCAGGAGAACTTCGCACTACCAGACGAATCAGGGATGGAGCTGCTGGTGCTGTCCGCGGCCCCCGACAGCCCAGCCGAGGACGGGCTGCGCCTGCTCGCGGGCCTCGGCGCGGGCAGCGGTGACGCGCATCCCACAGTGAACGCTCAGATCCGCGAGCAACTCAACGACGCCCACCCACCTGAGGTTCCCCCGGCCTGCGGGAGGTGCTGATCAGCTGGTCAGGACGGGTTTCCGGTTCGTTCGTTCGGCCGTTGCCTGGTCGGCACAGTGCTTCTCCTCGAACTCAATCGGGCTGAGGTAGCCGCGCCATGAGCCCTCCGGGGTCGCACCGACGGCCCACGACCCGTCGGTGACAACAAGCCTGCCTATGACAACAAACGTGCTTCGGCTCAGTCAGAACCAGGGCGGAGCGGGCGAACCGTCCGGGTTTAGCCCATACAGTGACCGCCTTGTACCGATACTGTCGCCGGAATCGCTGACGTCGGCGGCTTGCTGGTAGAGGCTATCGGCACTCCCCCGGCCCTCGCTCGCATTCGCGCCAGGGCGGGCCGGGGCCCTGCTCCACCAGTCGACCGCCCGGGCCAGCGACTGCCATACTCTCCAGCTTTTCATCAGCAGAAGACGGGCCCTGTTCTTTTCCGAGCACGACGTCTTCCGCGCCGATGAGATGCACAACCGCCCCCGCAGACTGCCGCTCTCAGCGGATTTCCGGCCGTTCTGGTTCATGACGGCCTGGTATGCGCCGGCCAGAGGCGTAGTGAAGGTGCCGGTGATGAACGGTTGTCCGGCTGTGCGTGGCAGCCCTACTGGACAATTCCCAATCGCCTACCCGGGCCTGGTCCGCATCCTGACCAAGTCGCCCGTCGTCACCCGCGACATCGACCTGCTCACCAGCCGGCCATGGGCCGAGGTCGGCATGACCGTAACCACCGCGGACGACAAGGTCAGTCGCTGGCTGGAGGTTCGCGCCCCGCTCGCCACCCGCCTGCGCACCCTTACGGAACTACGCGAAGCCGGCATCGCCACCTTCGCCTTCGTCGGCCCGCTCCTGCCCGCGAACGGCTCGACGCGATCGTGGCCGGCCCACTGGCCAAGCACGGACTGCGGCTGCGCTTCGACGAGGTCGTCCACCACGACGACAACGACGCCCTGCGGCAGAGGCCGGCCGGTGGGCCGTTGCGTGTCTCGTGAGTTCTCGACGCCCTGATCGCAGTGATGGGCGCAGCCGTTCCCGCGGCGCCGGGGCAGGGCTCGCCCGGATGTAGGACCTTCCGTCATCGCGCACGGTGGTGCGACTGAGACCCACCAGCACCTGGCCGAACAGGACATACAGCCGAGCCTACTTGTCATCCTACGAATTCCCCCAACTCCCCTCCCTGCCCGCACCATTGACAGCGCAGCGACTCTCCTCAACCATCAGACATCCGATGAATTGGAGCCGCTCATGGATGCATATCCGAGACGTCAGGTCCTAGGCGCCGCAGCCGGAGTCGCCGCAGCAACAGCCCTTCCCCTCACCTCGACCACGGCCGCACACGCCGGCGAACCACTCACCGAGCACGCAGGGCCGTGGGCTCCCGTCCCCGCCCCCGTCCCTGTCCCGCTCGACTCCCTCTACGACAACGACGGCGTCGACACGGCCTCCGCACGCGGCGGTGACTTCGACGGCTCCGGCTACACGTTCCCGGGCGAGGAACTCCCCACCGGCCGAATCGAAGTCGACGGCACGCCCTTCGTCTTCCCGACCTCGAGTGCCGGCGCGAAGAACAACGTCGTCGCACTCGGCCAGCGCGTCGAACTGCCCAAAGGCCGCTACCTCTCAGCCGTCTTCCTCACCGCGGGCAGCTACGGCAACGCCTCCGGAAAAGCCACGGTCCACTACGCCGACGGCTCGACCACGACCGCCGCCCTCGGCGGATCCGACTGGTACGCCACGGGCGGATCCCTGTCGGCGACGTACCGCTACGCACCGGACGGCACCAAGGACGAACACCGCGTAGGGATCGGCACGTCCGAGCTGTGGCTCGACCCACAGCGCGACGCCGTGGCAGTCACGCTCCCGGTGACCAACCCGGCACAGGCGAACAAGGCATCGCTCCACGTGTTCGCACTGTCCCTGCAACCTGCCGCTCAGGGCCGCGCGCTGGCCCTGCGCGCGGCCCGGTCCACGAACTCACTCCTGGAGACGTCCGGCGCCCAGAGCATCGAAGCCACCGTCGTCAACGCGGGGACGATCGCCGTCCTGGCCGCGGACAGCGTGTCGGTGCGCGTCGAAGTTCCGGGAGCGCGCACCGTCGAGGCTGCGCGCGTCCGCCGCCTGGACCCCGGCGAGCAGGCCCGCATCCGCGTCGGCATCCGCAACCGTGCGGGCACCGCCCCCGGCACCGCCCGGGACGGCTCGGTGACCGTCACCGGACGCGGAACCCAAGCCGCCTCGCAGGAAAGCCGGTTGACCCTCGGCGTCGCCGACTACCAGCCCACTGCGGCTTCTCTCTCCGGCCACCAGGCTCCGTACTGGTTCCAGGGCGCCAAGTTCGGCATCTTCATCCACTGGGGTGTCTACTCGGTGCCCGCCTGGTCGCCGGTCGGCAAGCAGTACGCCGAGTGGTACTGGAACCACATGCAGGACCCGGCCAACGCCGTCTACGGGTACCACCGCGAGAAGTACGGCGAGGACTTCGCCTACGACGACTTCATCCCGATGTTCACGGCGGAGAAGTTCGATCCGCGCGCCTGGGTCGAACTGTTCCGGGACGCGGGCGCGGAGTACCACGTGCTGACCTCCAAGCACCACGAAGGCTTCGCCCTGTGGGACACGAAGGTCTCCGACCGCAACTCCGTGAAGATGGGCCCGAAACGGGACCTCATCAAGGAACTCTTCGATGCGTCCCACCGCTACACACCCGAACTCCACCGCGGGCTCTACTTCTCCATGCCCGAGTGGTTCAACCCGGACAATCCCTGGATGGGTCACGCCCCGCGTAATCCGTACACCCAGGAGCCCGTGCCCTACACGGGCTACACCGGGGGCAAGGACTTCGTGAAGGACTACCAGGCTCCGCAAATGCTGGAGCTGATCCAGGGCTACGACCCGGAGCTCATCTGGTGCGACATCGGCGGCGCCAACGACAGCCTCCATGTCCTGGCCGACTACTTCAACCACGCGAAGAACCGCGCCCGACCCATCGAAGTCACCGTCAACGACCGTTCGGGCATCGCCTTCCACGACTTCACAACGCCCGAGTACACGACGTACGACAACACGGTCGTCGCCAAGTGGGAGTCCAGCCGCGGCCTGGACCCGTTCAGCTACGGCTACAACCAGGCGACACCTGACAACGCCTACATGACGACCGAAGAGGTCGTGCACAGCCTCGTCGACATCGTCTCCAAGAACGGCAACTTCCTCCTCGACATAGGCCCGCGTGCCGACGGCACCATCCCCGAGATCATGCAGACCCGGCTGCGTGAGACGGGCCGCTGGCTGCGCACCAACGGAGAGGCGATCCACGACACCACGTACTGGTCCCGGATGGCCGAACTGGGCGAGGACCTGCGGTTCACCGTCCACCCGGACGAGGCCTTCTACATCCACTCCCTGGCCAGACCCAGCGCCAAACTCACTGTCGAGGCGCCGGTCCCGATCCGCAGCGGCGACAAGGTGACGATGCTCGGCCACGGCCGCCCCCTGACATGGACCCTCAGCAACGGGGCGCTGGTGATCGACGTCCCCGAAGCCGCACGCAAGGCGGGGCAGCACGCGTGGGTGTTCAAAGTGCATTGGCGTGCCTGAGCTTGACTCTAACGGGGATCTTGGTTGAACTGGCTCAGGTGGGTTGTCGAGCGGACCCTCGGCCGGCTGATGCACCACTGCCGACTGGTCCGCGACTACGAAACCCACCCCCCACCGTTCCGAAGCCATAATCCGCGTCGCGATGATCGACTTCCCATTGACGCTCTCCCCCCCTGAAGGGGGGAGATTCTTACGGCTCGTGCCGTGAGACTTCCTGTTTCATCGCCGACTGCCCGCCCGGAGTACTCCGTTGAGGTCTTACACCAGCTCCACAGGCTGCAACCGCCCGTCCGGCGGCCAGAAGGTTCTTCGCTGCGTTGACGTCCCGGTCGTGGGTCGTGCCGCAGTCGCACGTCCAGGTGCGGACATGGAGCGGCATCTTGTCCTGCACGGTGCCGCAGGCGGAGCACAGCCTGGACGAGGGGAACCACCGGTCCACGGCGATCACCTCGCGCCCGTACCAGGCGGCTTTGTACTCCAGCATGCTCCGGAACTGCGACCAGGCGGCGTCGCTGATCGCACGGGACAGAGTCCGGTTCTTGACCATGGTGCGCACGGTCAGGTCCTCGATCACGAGCGTTTGGTTTTCACGCACGAGCCGGGTGGTCAGTTTGTGCAGGCCGTCCCGTCTGCGGTCGGCGATCCGGGCATGGATCCTGGCGACCCTGTGCCGGGCCTTGTTCCGGTTCGCCGAACCCCTGGTCTTCTTCGCGAGGTTGCGCTGAGCCTTCGCCAGGCGAACGCGGTCCTTGCGCTCGTGGCGCGGGTTGGTGACCTTCTCCCCGGTGGACAGGGTCAGCAGGTGGTCCAGGCCCACATCGATACCGACCGCGTTGCCGCTGGCCCCAAGGGGCGTGACGGACGGGTCGTCACACAGCAGCGAAACGAACCAGCGGCCCACAGCGTCCTGCGACACCGTCACTGTCGAGGGCTTCGCTCCCTCCGAAAGGGGCCGGGACCACACGATGTCCAGCGGTTCAGGCATCTTCGCCAGTGTCAGCTTCCCGTCACGGAACCGGAAACCGGACGTGGTGTACTCCGCCGACTTCCCCGACTTCCGCCTGGACTTGAAATGCGGATACCTGGCCCGCTTGCCGAAGAAGTTGGTGAACGCCGTCTGCAAATGCCGCAGCGTCTGCTGCAACGGCACCGACGACACCTCGTTGAGGTAGGCCAGTTCCTCGGTCTTCTTCCATGCCGTCAGCATGGCCGAGGTCTGGTTGTAGTTGACCCGTTCCTGACGCGTCCACGCCTCCGTACGGGCCGCCAGCGCCAGGTTGTAGACCTTGCGAACGCATCCGAAGGTACGCGACAACTCAGCCGCCTGCGCATCACTCGGATACAAGCGGTACTTGAACGCCCGCTTCACGTGGTTCACGGTTACTCTCAAACTAGCGGGTTCACAAGTAGGGGCAAAACCTGCCGGTGAGGGCACTGGGATCCGCCCTGGCGGCGCATCCCAGCTCGTTGCCCTGCTCCGCAGGAATCCGTTTCCTCTCCGCCCTGAAGGGCGGAGTATCCACGGAGGAATCCGATGAAGCTTCTATGTGGCGTCAACCTCCAATTTCGCCGAGGCGGCATTGTTGAGGTGGCGCTAGAGGCGTCGGCGAGATAGCGCTTGAGGCAGCGGCAGATCTCGCGGTCCGTCTTGCCCTCGGTCCGCCCGGTCAACGTAGGCGCGGGTATGCGGGTGATACACCATGCGGACCACCGAGATGAGTTCAGAGCGCGGTTGAGACACCTGTCGCCGCCGCGATCGAGGCGGTGGCGAGTGGTGTTGCCCGAGGAGACGGGGATGGGGCTCACACCGGCGAGGGCGGCGAATGCGGCTTCGTCACGGACCCGTCCCAGGTGGGACCAGGCGACCAGGACGGTGGCTGCGGTGACAGGGCCGATCCCTGTTTCCTCGGGGAGGCCGGCCGCAGGGCCGGCGTCGACGAGCTCGCCTATCCGGTTCATGTTGTCTGCGATTTCGGTTCAATGGCATCACTCCCTGCGCGTCGGGCACGCAGCGCAGCAGATCCAGCCGCAACGCGTCGGCAGCGGCATCAAGGGAGGACTCGTCACCGCTCGCTTCGAACATCGCGGTCATGAACAGTGCAGGACCGGAGGCTCCCCGCATCAGGCCGGCCGGGGTGGCGAGGTCGGTGGCGTGCTCCGTTTCGGTTCGGGTACGGAGCCGCTCCTCCAGCCGTCTGCGTACAGTGGCGGCGATCTGGTCGGCCTTGTCGCGGTAGGCGGCACTGTCGCAGCGGTCGGCGAAGGACAGCAGGTTCAAACCGATACCCGACAGCCCGCCGTACAAGCTGCCGCCGAGTCGGTCCGGGTCGACAGCACGGGCGCGGTCCACCAGTTCCACCGCCTCGTCCGGGCGGCCCAGGACCCAGAGTGCGTGCGCAATCCCGTGTGCTCCGTCGTAGAAGCCCGTTGGGGGGTCGCGGCCGGGTTGGTGCAGACGGTGGATCAGCCAGTCGACCCGCTCGGGATGGTCTCCGGCGCCGCTGACGTGCAGTGCCCACAGCACGCCCGCGGCGCCGTTGGCGAAGCCGAGCCCGCCGGCTTCCTCGGTGAACTGCGCGATGTGGCCAGGGACGGTCTTCGAGCGGGTCGCCTACAAGGCTGGCGATCACACCGTTACCACCTGTCTCTGCCGGGGGTTCTGCCGCCATCACCTCTTCAGTAGTCGGGTCGGGGTGTCATGGCAGGAGGAGCACTTTGCCGGTCTGTCGTTGGCTTTCCAGGTATGTGTGGGCTTGGGCTGCCTCTGCCAGGGGAAAGGCCCGGTCGATGATCGGGGTGATCTTTCCGTCCGCCAGCAGTTCCAGGCACAGCTGCTGGTCCCGCAGGGTCGCGCCGCGCACACTGGCGATCCTCACCTGCCCGCCGATGAGGGCGAGTGCGTCCAGCTCGAGCCGGGATCCCTGGTCGGTCGGTGTGCCCAGGACGATGACCGTGCCACCGAGGCGTATGCAGGAAAGGGAGAGCTGGAAGAAGTCGTTGCCGCCGACACAGTCCCAGACGGCGTCGGCGCCCAGACCGCGCGTCAGTTCCCTGACCTGTGCGGGCAGTCGCGGATCGGTGGAGTGCACGATGTGGTCGTAGCCGAGCTTCCTGAGCGCTTCGTCGCGGTGCGGCTTGGTGGTCGTGCCGATGACGGTGGCTCCGCTCAGCTTCGCCAGTTGTGCGCAGGCGATCGCCATCCCACCGCTGGCGCCGGTGATGACCACCGTGTCGCCGGGACCGACAGGTGCCTGCCGCGCACAGTTGAGCGGGGTGGTGTAGGTCCACATGGTGGCTGCGGCTGTCTCGAAGTCGACGCCGTCGGGGATGGGCAGGATCGCGTCCTGGCGACGCACAACGTACTGGGCGTATCCGCCGAAGACTTGGTGTCCGGGGTAGGCGGTGTCGATGCACAGGTTTTCGAGCCCGCGTACGCACAGGGCGCAGTTGCGGCACGGCGGGTGCGGAAGCTGCACCGCCCTGTCGCCGGGGCTCCACCTGGTGACGTTCTCGCCGGTGGCGACGATTTCACCGGCCGCGTCCCGGCCGAGCTGGAACGGCACAGGCCACGGCGGCCGTCCTGGGAGAGGCTGCGGCAGGTTGCCCGAGCGGTAGCGCAGGTCCCAGCTGTTGACGGCCGTGGCGTGCACGCGCATCAGGATGTCATCGGGACCGACCTCGGGAATCGGCGCCTCGATGTACTTGAGCACCTCGGGCCCGCCATGCTCGAACAGGCGGACCGCCATCATGGTCTGTTCCACTCTCACGTTCCTTCAGATAGTTACGCGGTTCATCTAGGACTCCATGGAGCCGCCTGTGCCTCGCCCACCTGGTGAGACCGCGGGCGAGCGCACGTCGGCCAGACGGCTTACCAGGGATGGATCGGGAACTGAACAGTCCGGCGATCGGCCACTCGGTCTCGGGGCCGGTGGGCGTCAGTTCGGAGTTCCGCCCCGCCGTGTCCGGGTCGGGCGACGGCGTCGGTATCACGAGCAGATCTACGGTCGAGCGCGCGTCCTTCGCACCCGACGCCCAAGGCAGCCGGTGCTGCTGGCCGTCGGCTGTGGAGTGGACTGGCGAGCAACGTCCCCGCTGCCCCCGCACCGGCCGTGAACAGGCCAGCGGTTCCTTGATGCGGCGCGTGCTCGCTCAGCGTGTGCCCCACCGGATCCATGTGCCCGCTCGACTCCAGATGAAGGAGCGCGCCCAGCACGACGGACCCGGACAGCGCGATGCCAACCGCCGTCGTCAGGTGCCGCACAGCATGGTGATCAACGGCGGTCGATGGCGGGACGAGGAAGACCTGCATGCCCTCCAGGCAACAGCCGCCTCATAAAGCACGTACCACTGGACGTATGAAGCTTCCATGAAGCCGACTCTCCACGCTGGCGCCCGCTCCCCGTCCCCGACCGAGATGTCGGTGACGCCCTCGTCGGCCCAGTCGACGATGCCGACCGCTTCCGAGCCCAGCGTGACGGGGAAGGTCACGGGGAACAGGCAATGCAGCCAGCCGCGGCGGACACTGAGGTCCCCACTGTGGACGCCGACGACCATGGCCTTCAGCCGGACGTGGCCGGTTAGAAGCTCGGCTCCTCGATCTCCGCGAGCCGCAGGGCCCCGGAGCCGCCGAACTCCTCGTACAGGATCGACGGGTACTTCCCGTCGTACCGGTATCACCGCAGCGGGGAATTTCGGACAACGCCTCCGTCCTCGGCAGGGGCGGTGCCACTCCCCCTGTCCTTTCTATCCTTCTGGCTGGCCGCCGAGGTGGCCGCGCTGCATCCCCTGGTGTCAGCGAAAGGGAGTTGGCCCTGCTGACCGCGCACAGGGAAGACCTGCGGACCGAGTGATTCCCGGGACACTGGCCGTGTCACGCGCCCAGGCAAGCCGCACACGTGCCCTCGCCGTCGCCGAGGTCGGCGATGTGCACTGAGCGCATTGCTCGGCGTCCTTCACGACCCCGACCCGCTCATCACCGCCGCTCCGGGGCCGATGGGTCGATGGAGTCAGCGGGATCCTGAGGCATGCCGCCCTCTGGGGCGGGTTCCTGCGGTAGGTGCAAGGTGAACGTTGCTCCCTTGCCCAGTCCAGCGGATTCCGCGGTGATGTCTCCGCCGTGGGCGCGGGCGATGCCTCGGGCGATGGTCAGGCCGATGCCGCTGCCGCCGGCGGCAGCGGGTCGGCCGGGATGTTCGAGGCGTTCGAAGCGGTGGAAGATGCGCTCGAGGTCGTGTTCGGCGATGCCGATGCCGTCGTCCGTGACGCGGACGATCACGTGGCCGGGAGACGGTTCGGTGTGCACGGACAGCGCCACATGCCCGTGCGGATCGCATGCCGCCAGTGCGTTGCCGAGCAGGTTCACCAGGATCTGAGTGATCCGGTCCGGATCGCAGGAGGCGCTGACGGGGGTGCCCGCGTCGACGGCGAGGGCTACCGTCTGGTCCTCGTACTGGGGGCGCAGTCGCTCGGCTGTGGCCCGTGCCAGCGTGGCCACGTCGGTGGGCTTGCGGTGAAGATCGAAGGCAGCCTCCTCCGACCGGGACAGGCTGGAGAGGTCGCCTGCCAAGCGCTGCAGCCGGTGAAGGTCGTCGGCGAGGGAGGCGAACATCGCCTCGTCGGGGATGAAGATGCCGTCGGCCACACCCTCGATCTGGCCGCGTAGGAGGGTGATGGGGGTCCGCATCTCGTGGGCCACCTCCGAAATGAGCCGGGCGCGACGGCGTTGGGTGTCGGCGAGGGCTGCCGCCAGCGTGTTGACGTCTTCGACCAGCGCCGCCAGGCCCGGCTCGCTGGGGAGTTCGAGGATGTCGTCGTAGTGTCCCTCGGCGAGCCGGCGCGTGGCGGCGCGCACCTTGTCGAGGGGGCGCAGCAGAAACCGGGACAGGGCGACGGACGCCGGGAAAGCCGCGCCCAGTCCGAACAAGAGGCCGATCTGCAGGACCACGTCGCCTTCGATGTCGTCGAGCCCGAGCCACACCTCGATCAGCGCGCTGATCGCCGCCATGGCCGCCAGTGCCAGGAGGAGCACCATGACGTGCGAGAGCACCAGCCGGTTGCGCAGCGACATCCGCTGCTGGATTCGGCGCAGCCGCGCACGATATGTGCGGTAGGCCGGGAAGCCGGGGGACGGCATGGCTGGGTGTCCTTCCTGGCCGTCAGACGGGGCGTCCGACGAACCGGTAGCCGATGGTGCGGACGGTGCCGACGAAACGGGGTGCGCTCGCCTCGTCGCCCAGCGCGCGCCGCAGAGTCCGGATGTGTACGTCCACGACGCGCTCGTCGCCGAAGAAGTCCTCGCCCCACACGTGGGTCAGCAGTCCGCGCCGGGTGAAGACCCTCCCAGGAGCCCGGGCCATTGCGAACAGCAGATCGAAGTCGAGAGCGGACAGCTCCACCGTCCGGTCGGCATCGACGAGGACGGTCCGTGTCTCGGGATCGACAGTCAGACCGTCGAAGCGCAGCACGGCGTCCTCGTGGGCCGACTCGGGATGGCTGTCGGTGCGCCGCAGGATGGCGCGTACCCGTAGTGCCAGTTCGCGAGGACTGAACGGCTTGGTGACGTAGTCGTCG
>NZ_LIQZ01000009.1 GCF_001418655.1 Streptomyces phaeochromogenes
CCCCCGCCGCGGCCCCCGACTCCGGCCCCACCGAGCATTCCGACGCCGGCGTCACCGACGACCCGACCCACGAGAAGGGGCTCTGACATGGCTCCCGTCTTTGCCCATGGCCGCCTGCGGCTCTACCTGCTGAAGCTCCTGGACGAGGCACCGCGCCACGGTTACGAGGTGATCCGCCTCCTGGAGGAGCGCTTCCAGGGGCTGTACGCGCCGTCGGCCGGCACCGTGTACCCCCGGCTGTCCAAGCTGGAGGCCGAAGGCCTGGTCACCCACACCACCGAGGGCGGCCGGAAGGTGTACGCGATCACGGACGCGGGCCGTGCCGAGCTGGCCGACCGCAGCGGTGAACTGGTCGATCTGGAGCTGGAGATCCGCGAGTCGGTGGCCGAGCTCGCCGCGGAGATCCGTGCCGATGTGCGCGGCGCGGCGGGTGATCTGCGCCGGGAGATGCGGGCGGCGGCGAGCGAGGCGCGGCGGAGTTCCACGGGAGCGGGAGCCAAGGGCGAGCGCGCCGAACACGAGGGCGCCCACGGGGACTTCACGGACTACGGCGACAAGGAGGCGTGGCGCATCGCGAAGGAGGAGATGCGCCGCGTCAAGCAGGAGTGGAAGGAGCAGGCCCGGCGCGCCAAGGACGAGAGCCGGCGGGCCCGCGAGGACGCCCAGCGGGCACGCCACCAGGCCAAGGAGGCGCAGGAGCGGGCGCGGGCGCAGGCCCAGGAGGAGCTCCAGCGCATCGCCAAGCGCGTCCAGGACCAGGTGCAGGACCACTTCACCCGGGGCGACTGGCCGACGGGCGTGCGCGAGGGCATCACCGAACTGGCCAAGGAATTCGGCGAGTTCGGAAAGGACTTCGGCAAGGAGTTCGGGAAGGACTTCGGCTTCGGCCGCCCGGGAACAGGAAAGGGGCCGGTCACAGGAGCAGGCTCCGGGGCAGGCCCTGGGACTGATGCAGGAGCAGGGGCTAGGGCTGCGACAAGGGAGCCCGACTACACGGTCACTCCTGAGGACTTCCCCGCCGAGTACGAACCCTCCTGGGCCCATGAGGACTCCACGGGCGACCCCGCCCGCGATCTCGACCGCCTCCTGGACCGCTTCCGCGACGACATCCGCGACGCGGCCCGCGACCACGGCGTGACGGAGGAACAACTGCGCGACGCCCGACGCCACTTGTCGACAGCGGCGGCGCACATAGGGGCGGCACTGCGGACGCCCAAGGGCTGAGCGGAGGCCGACCGGGGCGGCCGGGGCGGGGGCACCCATCGACTCCAGGGCACCCCCGCCCCGGCAGGCTCCGGCGGCGGACCCACCGCCCGCCACTGGCTCCAGCTCCGGCTCCGGCTCCCGCGACGGGCGGGGCGGGGCCCACCATGGTCGCCCTGCATCGGACCCACCATGGCCAGTTCGACATCGAACCCGCCCGCCATGGCCAGTTCGGCACCGGACCCAGCATGGTCGCTTCGGCGGTGACCCCACCGCCGCCGACCCCTACGACGGGCTGGGTCGACCGGACCGACCGGGTCGACCCAGCCCAGGTCAGCCCGGTCCGGCCCACGCCGACTGTGGTAGCCCCGCGCTGCCCCCGGCCTGGACCCACCCCGCTCGCCCGGCCGACCGACGGCGAAGGCCCCTCAGCCCGCCTTCGCCTCTCCCCCGCCGTACAACACCCGCCGCAGCGACGCGTATGTCACCCCGTGGTCGGCCAGGACCTCCGCCGCGACGCCGGGGCGGGCGGCGAGGGCGAGGAGGAGGTGCTCGTCGCCGATGTACCGGTCCCGCTGGGCGAGAGCCATCCGCAGGGACTCCGTGAGAAGGTCCTTGGCCCCCTGAGCGAAGGGACGATGCCCACCGACGAGCCCGGACCACCAGCTCCTCCCCCGCCCGGCGCCCGTCCCGCCGGCCCGCAGCGCGCCCTCACCGTGGGCTTCTTCGACCCGGGAGACGATCTCCGAGACGTCGATGCCCAGCCCCGAGAGCGCGTCCGCGTCGGCGCGGGAGAGCCCGCCACGACGCCGCGCCTCGGCCAGTGCCTGCTCCACGGACTCCTTGCGCTCCGCGAGCCCCAGTGACATGAGGGCGAACGACGCGCGGCTGGCCTCACGGTCGAGCAGGGCCAGCAGTACGTGCTGCTCCTCGACCGTCTCGGCGTGCAGCCGCTCGGCATGGTCGACCGCGCCGAGCACCACCGCCCGGGCGTCCTTGGTGAACCGTTCGAACATCACTGCCTCCCGTACTTCTTGTGCACGGCCTGCCTGCTGACACCCAGTTCCGCGGCGATCTCCTGCCACGACCAACCCTGATTGCGCGCACTGCGCACCTGAACCGCTTCGAGCTGCTCCAGCAGTCGCCGCAACGCGGAGACGGCCCGCAGCCCGATCCGCGGATCACGGTCGCCCGCGCGCTCGGCGAGATCCGTTGCTTCGGTCATGATGTCAACTTAGATTGACAGGCCCTCGAATGTCAACCGCAGTTGACACCCGATGGTGTGCGAAACCAAGGGCGCGCAAGACCCGCGCCCAGGCCCGGAACGGCGTCAGGGAGTGGTCAGAACGACCTTGCCGAAGAGCTCACCGGAGTCCATCCGCTCGAAGCCCTCGCGGGCCCGGTCCAGCGGAAGGACCTCGTCGATGACGGGACGGACACCGGTGGCGGCGCAGAAGGACAGCAGGTCCTCCAGCTCGTCCTTCGTGCCCATCGTGGAGCCGACGACCTTGAGTTCGAGGAAGAAGATCCGGGTGAGCTCGGCGTGCGAGGGGCGGTCGCCGCTCGTGGCACCCGAGATGACCAGGGTGCCGCCGGGCTTGAGGGACTTGACGGAGTGGGACCAGGTGGCGGCGCCGACCGTCTCGATGACGGCGTCCACGCGCTGCGGCAGCCGCGCGCCGGACTCCACGGCCTCCACGGCGCCCAGTTCGAGGGCCCGCTTGCGCTTGACCTCGTCGCGGCTGGTCGCGAAGACCCGCAGCCCCGCGGCCTTCCCGAGCGCGATCGCGGCGGTGGCGACACCGCCTCCGGCGCCCTGCACGAGAACCGAGTCGCCGGGGCGTACACCGGCGTTGGTGAAGAGCATGCGGTACGCCGTCAGCCACGCGGTGGGCAGACAGGCCGCCTCTTCGAAGGAGAGCTCCTTGGGCTTGGGCAGGACGTTCCAGAAGGGCACCGACACCTGCTCGGCGAAGGTCCCCTGGTACCGCTCGGTGAGGATCGAGCGCGGCTCCTTGGGGCCGACCCCGTGTCCCGTCTGCCCGATGACGGAGTGGAGTACGACCTCGTTGCCGTCCTCGTCGACGCCGGCGGCATCGCATCCGAGGATCATCGGCAGCTTGTCCTCGGCGAGCCCCACGCCACGCAGCGACCAGAGGTCGTGGTGGTTCAGGGAGGCGGCCCTGACGTTGACGGTCGTCCAGCCGTCCCGGGCCTCGGGAGCGGGCCGCTCCCCCAACTCAAGGCCGTTCAACGGCTGGTCCCGGTCAATACGAGCAGCGTAGGCAGCGAACATGCCCTCGACCCTAGGCTCCACCGCCCTCCCGACGGAACCACGTCCCCCTGTGACGCGTGTCCCGCCGGGTGGGGGCGGTTCGGCTGACTGTGTACGCGGGCCGGTGGGGAGAAAGCAGGGGCGCAGCCCCGCTTTCAGGGGCGCGGGGAACTGCGCCCCCAGCCACGACCAACCCGCACCCACTGCCCCCCTCTCACCCACCCATCCACTCACCCAGCCGAACCCCGAAGTAAAAAATCTCCACGCACAAAAAGTTCGGGCCCCGCCCACCAGGACAGGACCCGAACCTCACACACAGCCGAACAGACTTCAGCCGAACAAACAGACCTACAGACCTACCGCCGGGCCACACCCTCGGCCCGGG
The DNA here is from genome assembly GCF_001418655.1 of Streptomyces phaeochromogenes. Taxonomy (GTDB): domain Bacteria; phylum Actinomycetota; class Actinomycetes; order Streptomycetales; family Streptomycetaceae; genus Streptomyces; species Streptomyces phaeochromogenes. The sequence continues at coordinate 3,864 of NZ_LIQZ01000009.1, forward strand.
CCGCCGCGGCGACCGCCGCCGTGACGGCGGGAGCAACCCGCTCGTCGAACGGCGACGGAATCACATAGTCCGCGGCGAGGTCGTCCCCGACGACCGAAGCCAACGCCTCGGCCGCAGCGATCTTCATCCCCTCGGTGATCCGAGAGGCCCGCACCTGGAGCGCCCCCGCGAAGATCCCGGGGAACGCCAGCACGTTGTTGATCTGGTTGGGATAGTCCGACCGCCCGGTCGCGACGACCGCCGCGTACTTGTGGGCGACATCGGGATGCACCTCGGGATTCGGATTCGCCATGGCGAAAACGAACGCACCCTCGGCCATGGACGCCACGGCCGGCTCCGGCACCGTACCGCCGGAGACGCCGATGAAGACGTCGGCCCCGGCGAGCGCGGACTCAAGCGTGCCCGACAGCCCCGCCTTGTTGGTCATGGCGGCCAGTTCCCGCTTGACCGGCGTCAGGTCGTCCCGGTCCGTCGACACGATGCCCTTGCGGTCGGCGACCGCGACATCCCCGAGCCCCGCCTCCAGCAGGAACTTGGCGATGGCGACCCCGGCCGCACCCGCGCCCGAGATGACGGCCCGCAGCTGTCCCAGGCTCCGCCCGGTCAGCCGCGCGGCGTTCCGCAGGGCCGCCAGCGTGACGACGGCCGTGCCGTGCTGGTCGTCGTGGAAGACGGGAATGTCGAGCCGCTCCTGCAGCTTCCGCTCGATCTCGAAGCACCGGGGCGCCGAGATGTCCTCCAGATTCACGCCGCCGAAGGACGGCGCGAGCCGCACCACGGTCTCGACGATCTCGTCGACGCCGGTGCAGGCGAGCGCGATCGGCACGGCATCGACCCCGCCGAACTGCTTGAACAGGATCGCCTTGCCCTCCATCACGGGGAGGGAGGCTTCGGGTCCGATGTCACCGAGCCCGAGCACGGCGGTGCCGTCGGTCACGACGGCGACCACGGACGACTTCCACGTGTAGTCATGGACGAGCTCCGGCTGCTCCGCGATGGCCATGCAGACCTTCGCGACGCCGGGCGTGTACGCCAGGGACAGGTCGTCCTTGTCACGGACGGGCACCGTGGCCTGCACGGCCATCTTGCCGCCGCGGTGCAGCGCGAATGCCGGGTCGAAGGAATCGAGGGGCTCGGCCCCGCCTTCCTGATCCGTACTGCTGTCGCTGCGAGGATTGACGATCTCCGCTGCCACTTTGTTTTACCCCTTAAGTCTTAATGGTTGAGGGTTCCGCTCCGGGTGAGGAGTGGGCGGGCACCGCATATGTCCCAGATGACGGTTACGTACGCATACGTACGGGTCATACGCGACGGGCGCGCCGCACACGCGCCCTGAGCCCCGGATGAGGGGTGTAAGGAACCTTCTTACCCGACGGACCACATCGCAGACGAGTCCATGGCGCGAAGGTCACACGTCGACGACGGAAGGCCGCACACCGGAGGGCTCCGAGCCGGATACGGGCCGAAAACCGGCCGGATACCGGAGAGCGAAGGTCACATACCGGTGACAGGACTCATGACCGAATATGCCGAACGCGCCCATTTCGCGAATAATCCACCGATGCACACCGAAGCACCGCATACACGGAGAAGCGGTCGCCCGTTTCGCCCAGTACACCGAAGATCTTCCGGTCATGACGGGGGGTTTTCCGCACAAGATCCGGCTTCGACGGACCGACTCGGTCCGGTTCGGGGGTCACCCGTTATCCGATTTTGACATGGCAGGCACCCTGAAGGCGCGAGTCCGAATGGCAAGATGCCGTAATCACACGAGGTCGCGACACCCGAAGGTGTGTGTTCTCGTCGACCCATCGGCTACTGCCGACCCATCGGCAACTCCACCCACCCGCCGGAGGAACCCACCATGACCGCAAGCTCCACCCGTCGTACGACCGCCGCGCAGTCCCGGATAGCCGCGGTCGGTGCGATCGCGGTCGCAGGCGCCCTGCTGCTCACCGGCTGCGGTGACCAGACCAAGGACAAGGACAGCGGCAGCTCGGACACCGCTGACTCCAGCGCGGCCCCGCTCGCCGACCAGCTGCCCAAGGCCGTCCGCGACAAGGGCGTCATCAAGGTCGGCTCGGACATCGCGTACGCGCCCGTCGAGTTCAAGGACGACTCGGGCAAGACCGTGGGCATCGACCCCGACCTCGCCGACGCCATGGGCAAGCAGCTCGGCGTGAAGTTCGAGTTCGAGAACGGCACGTTCGACACCCTGCTCACCGGCCTGCGCTCCAAGCGGTACGACATCGCGATGTCGGCGATGACGGACACCAAGGACCGCCAGGAGGGCATCGACGCCGACACCGGCAAGAAGGTCGGCGAGGGCGTCGACTTCCTCGACTACTTCACCGCGGGCGTCTCGATCTACACCAAGCAGGGCGACGACCAGGGCATCAAGACCTGGGACGACCTCTGCGGCAAGAAGATCGTGGTGCAGCGCAACACCGTCTCGAACGACCTGGCCAAGGACCAGGCCAAGAAGTGTCCGGCCGGCAAGAAGCTCTCCATCGAGGCCTTCGACAACGACCAGCAGGCCCAGACCCGGCTGCGCGCCGGCGGCGCCGACGCCGGTTCCTCGGACTTCCCCGTCGCGGCGTACGCGGCGAAGACCTCCGGCGGCGGCAAGGACTTCGTGGTCGTCGGCGACCAGGTCGAGGCCGCTCCGTACGGCATCGCGATCGCCAAGTCGAACACCGAGCTGCGGGACGCCCTGAAGGCCGCGCTCGACGCGATCATCAAGAACGGCGAGTACGACAAGATCATCGCGAAGTGGGGCGTCGAGGCGGGCGCCGTCAAGGAAGCCACCCTCAACGGCGGCAAGTGACCGCGTACCCAGCGGCGCTGAAAGGCAACATCCGTGACTGTTGACATCGACAAGACGGCCGGCCCCCAGGACACTCCCCCGGGCGGACCGGAGGCCATCAAGGCCATTCCGGTCCGTCACTACGGGCGGTACGTCTCGGCCGTCATCGCGATCGCGATCTTCGTCTCGATCATCTACGCGTTCGCCCAGGGCAAGATCAACTGGGGCGCCGTACCGGACTACTTCCTCGACGACCGGATCCTCAAGGGCGTCGGCCAGACGATGCTCCTCACCGTCCTCTCGATGGTGATCGGCATCGCGGGCGGCATCCTCCTCGCGGTGATGCGCCTGTCGAAGAACCCGGTGACCTCGTCGATCGCCTGGTTCTACATCTGGTTCTTCCGCGGCACCCCGGTCCTGGTGCAGCTCGTCGTCTGGTTCAACCTGGGCCTGGTATTCCAGTACATCAACCTCGGTCCGATCTACAAGGACTACTGGTCGAGCTTCATGACGCCGCTGCTGACGGCGCTCCTGGGACTCGGTCTGAACGAGGCCGCGTACATGGCGGAGATCTGCCGCGCGGGTCTCCTGTCGGTCGACGAGGGCCAGACCGAGGCCTCGCACGCCCTGGGCATGAGCCACAGCAAGACCCTGCGGCGGATCGTGATCCCGCAGGCGATGCGCGTGATCGTGCCCCCCACGGGCAACGAGGTCATCAACATGCTGAAGACGACCTCACTGGTGTCGGTGGTCCAGTTCGCCGAACTCTTCAGATACGCCCAGGACATCGGCCAGTCCTCGGGCGCACCGGTGGAGATGTACTTCCTGGCCGCCGCCTGGTACCTGGTCCTGACCTCGGTGCTCAGCGTCGGGCAGTACTACATCGAGCGGTACTACGCCCGTGGTTCGAGCCGTTCGCTCCCGGCCACGCCGTTCCAGAAGATCAAGGCGAACATGCTGTCACTGTCCAACCGCTCGGGGGGAGGGGCCAACGCATGAGTGCAGACATGACCAAGAACACGACCGCGGCGGGCTCGGGCTCCGGTGCGCCCATGGTCAAGGCCGAGGGCGTCCACAAGTCGTTCGGCCCGGTCGAGGTCCTCAAGGGCATCGACCTCGAGGTGAAGCCCAGCGAGGTCTTCTGCCTCATCGGCCCCTCCGGCTCCGGCAAGTCGACGTTCCTGCGGTGCATCAACCACCTGGAGAAGGTCAACGCCGGGCGCCTGTACGTGGACGGTGAGCTGGTCGGCTACCGCCAGCGCGGCGACAAGCTGTACGAGCTCAAGGACAGCGAGGTCGCACTGAAGCGGCGGGACATCGGCATGGTATTCCAGCGCTTCAACCTGTTCCCGCACATGACGGCGACGGAGAACGTCATGGAGGCGCCGATCCAGGTCAAGGGCGTGAGTAAGGCGCAGGCGCGGGAGCGCGCGGCGCAGCTCCTTGAGCGGGTCGGTCTCGCCGACAAGGCGGGGAACTACCCCTCGCAGCTCTCCGGCGGCCAGCAACAGCGGGTCGCCATCGCCCGGGCGCTGGCGATGGACCCGAAGCTGATGCTCTTCGACGAGCCGACCTCGGCCCTCGACCCGGAGCTCGTCGGCGACGTCCTCGACGTCATGCGCGACCTCGCCGAGTCCGGTATGACGATGATCGTCGTCACCCACGAGATGGGCTTCGCCCGCGAGGTCGGCGACTCACTGGTCTTCATGGACGAGGGCGTGGTGGTCGAGTCCGGCAACCCGCGTGACGTCCTGACGAATCCACAGCAGGAGCGGACGCAGTCGTTCCTCTCGAAGGTGCTTTAGCCTCCGGCGGTTCGGCAGGTATGCGGAGGGGCGGTACGGATTTCCGTACCGCCCCTCCGCGTTGGGCCGACGCCGGACGGTGTCCGGCACCGGGCGGTGTCCGGCACCGGGCTGAGTCCGACGCCAGGCGGTATCCGGCACCGGGCTGAGTCCGACGCCAGGCGGTATCCGGCACCGGGCTGAGTCCGACGCCAGGCGGTGTCCGGCGCCGGGCTGTGTCTCGTCTGCGGGTCGGTGAGGGCTGAGCGCGCAGTTCCCC
>NZ_LIQZ01000090.1 GCF_001418655.1 Streptomyces phaeochromogenes
CCCCCAGGGACGGGACGGGTAGGGGCGGCGGGGGCGAGGAAAGCAAGCGCTTAGACAAATGCGGCCCGAGTCACACACCCACACCCGTGACCTCGCCCATACGTACGGGTAACTTCCAAGGCAGGTCCGCCTACACCCCCGTTACGCCATACGCCAATGGAGCCGTAGATGCCCGAAGCCGTGATCGTCTCGACCGCCCGCTCCCCCATCGGCCGCGCCTTCAAGGGCTCCCTCAAGGACCTGCGCCCCGACGACATCACCGCCACGATCATCCAGGCGGCCCTGGCCAAGGTCCCGGAGCTCGACCCCAGGGACATCGAGGACCTGATGCTCGGCTGCGGCCTCCCCGGCGGCGAGCAGGGCAGCAACCTCGGCCGCATCGTCGCCGTGCAGATGGGCATGGACCACCTCCCGGGCACCACCATCACCCGTTACTGTTCCTCGTCGCTCCAGACGACCCGCATGGCCCTGCACGCCATCAAGGCGGGCGAGGGCGACGTGTTCATCTCGGCGGGCGTGGAGATGGTCTCCCGGTTCGTGAAGGGCAACTCCGACAGCCTCCCGGACACGCACAACCCCCTCTTCGCGGACGCGGAGGCCCGCACCGCCGAGGTCGCCGCCAGCGAGGGCGCGAGCTGGCACGACCCGCGCGAGGACGGCATCGTCCCCGACCCGTACATCGCGATGGGCCAGACCGCGGAGAACCTCGCCCGCATCAAGGGCGTCACCCGCCAGGACATGGACGAGTTCGGCGTCCGCTCGCAGAACCTCGCCGAGGAAGCCATCAAGAACGGCTTCTGGGAGCGGGAGATCACCCCGGTCACGACCCCGGACGGCACGGTCGTCTCGAAGGACGACGGCCCCCGCGCCGGCGTCACCCTCGAAGGCGTCCAGGGCCTCAAGCCGGTCTTCCGCCCGGACGGACTCGTCACGGCGGGCAACTGCTGCCCGCTGAACGACGGCGCCGCCGCGGTCGTCATCATGAGCGACACCAAGGCCCGCGAGCTCGGCCTCACCCCCCTCGCCCGGGTCGTCTCGACCGGCGTCACCGGCCTCTCCCCCGAGATCATGGGCCTCGGCCCGGTCGAGGCGTCGAAGCAGGCCCTGGGCCGCGCCGGCCTGACCGTCGACGACATCGACCTGTTCGAGATCAACGAGGCGTTCGCCGCCCAGGTGATCCCCTCCTACCGCGACCTGAACATCCCGCTGGAGAAGCTGAACGTGAACGGCGGCGCGATCGCGGTCGGCCACCCCTTCGGCATGACCGGCGCCCGCATCACCGGCACGCTCATCAACTCCCTCCAGTTCCACGACAAGCAGTTCGGCCTGGAGACGATGTGCGTCGGCGGCGGCCAGGGCATGGCGATGGTCATCGAGCGCCTGAGCTAGTAACCGGATCCACCACAGCCGCCGGCGCCCGGACCGAAGCACCGCCGCTGTGACCGCAGTTGAACTCAGCGTGACCGAATCGGCCCGGAACCCCGCAACCACCGGGGCTACGGGCCGATTTGTGATCCAATCTCCCCCAGGATGTGACCTATCTCCCTCTGGAGAGGGATTTACGCAGGTCAGAGCCGTTACGCAACCAAACATCAGGCCTAAAGTCCTGTCCCTTTCGTGACGTTACGCACTGACAGCTGGTTAGTCCGCCCTTCAAGCTGATGTAGGAAGTCGGGGGTCGACTTTGAACCGGGAGTACGTCAGTGAGCACCACGTCTCTTGCTCTGCTGCTCGCCACAGCCACCACCACGGCCGTGGGCGTCGCCGTTCTGCGCACCCTGCTGGCGCTGCGCCGACAGGTGGCGGCCCTGCACACCCAGCTCGCCGAGAGCCGCACCACGGCCGTCCGCGGTCTCGTGCCGGCCGCGCGCTCGACCACGGACACGGACGAGATACGCGCCGCCGTGGCCGAGGCGCTCGCCGAGGAGCGGGAGCGGGAGCTTGCCGAGGCCCGGGCGTTCTGGGCCGCCCAGGAGGCGCGTGACGCCTCGGACTCGCCGACCCTGCTCGGCCTGCCGGACAGCGATCTGTTCCTGCCGCGGCAGTCGGACTTCGCGGGCCTCGAACACCTGGAGCCGGTGACCGAGCCCGCCGCCGACGCCGACGAGTTCGCCGGGGACTCCCCCGAACTGGCCGCGGCCCGCCGCCGTCACCCCTCGCACCCGGACTTCGTACCGGTCCAGTCACCGGTCGTGAACGACCACGAACGCACGGTGTCCTGCCTGGAGGAGTTGGCCGAGTCCCGCACGGAACTCACCGACATCCGCCCCGGCCCCCTCGGCACGCTCGACGTCTACGTCTTCGCCGACGGCACCACCCTCTGCATGACCCCGGGCCACCGCGAGACCGCCGAACGCCTCGCGGACTCCCTGCGCACCGGCCACCCCCCGGTCCTTCTGGGCGGCTCCGGAGTATCAGGCGCCTACGCCCTGACCTTCGAATGCGCGGACGAGAACGTCTACGTCCTGGCGGACCGGGTCATAGCCTCGCTGTAGAGCACGCCCCGGCATGGGGAGCGCCCCGTCAGGGGCGCGGGGAACTGCGCAACCGGCCACACATCCGGCCGGCAGTCGCCAACGGCCCTCAAACCCCCGCCCTCTTCTGCGCCTCCTCAACAACGCGCACCGCATCCGCGACGTCGTCCTCAGAGGTCAGCACAACAGCCAAGTCATTCCCGGCCAGAGTGATCTGGTCCGCCGCGGCGAACATCCCCGCGTCAGGCATCTCCAGAGGCTCCCGCGAGGGATCCTCCAACCGCTGGGCACGCAGTGCCAACTCCCTGGCCAGCCCCAGCGCTTCAGCGGCAGCCCCCCGTTGCAACCGACTCTGCGGAGCGGCCCGCAACCGGTCGGCGAAATGTTCCACGGCCCGCGTCAAAGGCGTCGTATCAAGCACGCGCCGACCCTACGCGCCCCATCTGGACTGTTGCCAACAGGCCAACGCTCAGGCACGGTGACTTGAAGGACCGGCTTACATCCCATGCGTCCGGAGGCGCCGATGTCCCAAGTCTTCTCCGAGGAGACCCATCGCAATCTGCTCGCCCGCATCCCCCACTGCACCGGTCGTGAGATCTCCGACTGGCTGCGCACCGTCGACGATGGCCCTGCCCTCTTCCGCTTCGAGGAGAAGGTCAGCTGGCTCCGCGCCGAACACAACCTCGCATACGGCCACGCCAAGGCGATCATTCACGAGTACGACCTGAGGAGGGCCGCGCGCAAACTGCTCTGAGCCGTTTCGCTCCGCTCCAGCACCCGAAAATAATGGAAGGGCCCGCGAACCGAGGTTCGCGGGCCCTTCCGACTGCGGGTTCTGCTCTGCCCGCTAGTCGTTGCCGCTGAAGATCGCGACCAGACGCAGCATCTCCAGGTAGATCCACACGAGACTCATGGTGAGGCCGAAGGCGGCCAGCCAGGACTCGTCGCGCGGAACGCCGTAGGCGATGCCGTCCTCGATCTGCTTGAAGTCGAGCGTCAGGAAGAACGCACCGAGGACGATCGCGAGAATGCCGACGATCGCGCCCAGCGGGCCCATGCTCCGCAGCCCGCCGTCATCGGCGACACCGAAGACGACCAGCAGCAGGTTGACCGCCATGACGAGCACGAAGGCGATGGCGATGGCCATGCCGATGCGCGCGTACCGGGCGGTGACGCGGATCCAGCCTGCCTTGTAGATCAGCAGTGTGGCGCCGGACACCGCCATGGTGCCGAGCACGGCCTGGAAGGGCGCGCCGCTCCACCGGCTGTTGAACATCTCGCTGATCACGCCGAGGAAAACGCCCTCGAACGCGGCGTACGCCAGGATCAGCGGGGGCGAGGCCTTGCGCTTGAAGGCCTGGACCAGCGCGAAGACCATCGCGATGAGCGCGGAGCCGATGGCCAGGCCGAAGCTGCTCGACGTGACCGGCAGCAGTGCCCACGCGAGCACGGCACCGACGGTGACCGTGCCGAGCGTCATGGCCGTACGCGTGACGACGTCGTCCATCGTCATACGGCCGGCGGCGGGCGGGGCCTGCGGCGGCGCGCCGTGCTGGAGGTCCTGCGGGGCGTAAGGATTCTGCGCGTACGGGTTGCCGCCCTGCGGGGCGTGCGGGGTGCCCGCGTACGGGTTCCCCTGCGTTCCGACAGCGGGGCCCCCGGCCTGCGGCGCGGTGTTGAAGCCCGCGTAGCCGTTGTCGCGGCTGAACCCCCGTCGCGAGAAGACCGGGTTGCTGCTCCTCATTTCACTCCTCCATGGCCACCCTGCGTGGCCTTGGCTCAAGAGTAATGGGTAGGCAAAAGAAAGCCTCTAGTGCCTGGGGAGGATCTTTCCCCTCTTGTGACCGGGAACACCAGGCCGGGACCCGGCATTCCCCGCACCGTTACAACGCCGGTACGCACTGTTCCGGTTCCCTCTTCCGGGGTGTCTCACTCCAGCGGGAAGCCCGTGTATCCCTCGGCGAGGTCCTGCTCGGCGGCCCGCGCACCGGCGATCCGGGCCAGCCGGGCGAGCTGGATCCGGTCCTCGAAGGGCGTCGCGTCGGCCGGCCGGTGCAGCAGCGTCGTCATCTCGTACGAGAACCGCTCGGCCTGCCACACCCGCCGCAGACAGGTCTCGGAGTACGCGTCGAGCAACTCCGCCGACCCGGTCTCCTGCTCGTACGTCAGGGCCCGCGCGAAGGTGACGACGTCACCGACCGCGAGGTTCAGCCCCTTGGCACCGGTCGGCGGCACGATGTGAGCGGCGTCACCGGCCAGGAAGAGCCGTCCGTACCGCATCGGCTCGTGCACATGGCTGCGCATGGGTGTGACGGACTTCTGGGTGATGGGCCCCCGCTCCAGCCGCCACCCGTCCCCGGTCTCGAACCGCCGCTCCAGCTCGTCCCAGATCTCCTCGTCGGCCCACGCCTCGGCGTCCGTGCCCTCGGGCACCTGGAGGTAGAGCCGCGAGACGACGGGCGACCGCATGGACAGCAACGCGAAGCCGCGGTCGTGCCGGGCGTAGACGAGCTCGTCGTGCGAGGGCGGCACATCGGCGAGGATCCCGAGCCACCCGAACGGGTAGGTCCGTTCGAAGACCCGGGTGAGCTCAGCGGGGATCGCCTTGCGGGCAACCCCCCAGGACCCGTCGCACCCGACCACGTACGAGCACTCCAGCACGTCCTCGCGCCCCTCATGCCGAAACCGCACCCGCGGAGCATCGCCGCCCGCCCCCTCCACGGCGAGGGCCTCCGCCTCGAAGAGGAGCGGCCCGCCCTCCTTGAGCTGAAGCGCGATGAGGTCCTTGCACACCTCGGTCTGGGCGTAGACCATCACGGACCGCCCGCCGGTCAGGGCGGGAAAGTCGACCCGGTGCCGCCGCCGGTCGAACCGCAGCTCGATGCCGTCGTGCCGCAGCCCCTCACGGTCCATGCGCTCACCGGCACCCGCGGCCCGCAGCACGTCCACGGTCCCCTGCTCCAGGATCCCGGCCCGCTGCCGGTGCTCCACATAGGCCCGGTCCCGGCTCTCCAGCACGACGGAGTCGATCCCCGCGTTGTGCAGCAGCCGCGCCAGCAGCAGCCCGGCCGGCCCGGCCCCGATGATCCCGACGGTGGTACGCATCGACTCGCCCCTTCGCGCTCCGACTACTCAAGTGGGCGACACCCATCTCCGTTCGCCCAGTGAAATATTATTCACCAAATCACTACGCTGAGTCTCCGACGGGCGGCACCCGCTGTCAACGGTTGTGAGGTGAAGTCTTCAATGAAGGATGCACCCTTCATTGGGATACGCCGGAAAAGGCGGAAGTGTCGGAGGTGCCCGGAACCGGACTTGAACCGGTACGCCCGCGAGGGGCAGCGAGGTTTAAGCTCGCCGTGTCTGCATTCCACCATCCGGGCAGGCCATGGGCTCCGCGTCGAGTGTTCCGAGCCTATCGGGACAGATCCCCCGAACAGCGGAAGGGCAGCCCGATGTTGTCTTATTTTATTGACGTCTGAGGGTGCATCAGCCCACGGTACGCGCCATCAGCACATGCCAAATGCCGTTCGGCCGAAGCTTGACGGCGTATGGGGAATGACGTGATTTCACCGCCCGAACGAGCGGAACCTGACGAACCGTCGCCGATTCCCTCTCAGGGGCGGCCGTCATCCCCAGGTATGACACGGGCACGCCGGGTGCGACCCAAGGCTGTCTTCGGAACCAGAACAGCGGGTGACTACACAGCGCCGATCGAGGCAGACGATGGAACGGTCGTCCTCACTCGTCGTCGTCCCGACAGGAGCACCCTCCCGTGACCACCATGCCCCTCGCCGACCGTGCCACCACGGTGGCCGCCCGCGCCTCGGAACTGTCCAAGGTCTACGGACACGGGGAGACCCAGGTGGTCGCCCTGGACCGGGTCTCCGTCGACTTCCGGCAGGCCGAGTTCACCGCGATCATGGGTCCTTCCGGCTCCGGCAAGTCCACGCTGATGCACTGCGTGGCCGGCCTGGACAGCTTCTCCTCCGGCTCGGTCCGCATCGGCGACACCGAACTCGGCTCCCTGAAGGACAAGCAGCTGACCAAGCTGCGCCGGGACAAGATCGGCTTCATCTTCCAGGCGTTCAACCTCCTCCCGACTCTCACGGCCCTGGAGAACATCACTCTTCCGATGGACATCGCGGGCCGCAAGCCGGACAAGGAGTGGCTGAACAGGGTGATCGGCATGGTGGGCCTGGCCGACCGGCTCTCCCACCGTCCCACCGAGCTCTCCGGCGGCCAGCAGCAGCGCGTCGCCGTGGCCCGCGCGCTGGCGTCCCGCCCGGACATCATCTTCGGCGACGAGCCCACCGGAAACCTGGACTCGCGATCGGGTGCCGAGGTGCTGGGCTTCCTCCGCAACTCAGTACGGGAGATGGGGCAGACCGTCGTCATGGTCACCCACGACCCGGTGGCCGCGGCGTACGCGGACCGCGTGATCTTCCTGGCCGACGGGCGGATCGTCGACGAGATGCTCTCGCCGACCGCCGACGGCGTCCTCGACCGGATGAAGGCCTTCGACGCCAAGGGCCGTACGAGCTAGCCGACAACGCGCCCTCGCGCCCCGCCGCGTCTCGTCCCGCCTCCTCCTCCACCAGGACAGAAACCCATGTTCCGTACCGCCCTGCGCAACGTCCTCGCGCACAAGGCCAGGCTGTTGATGACCGTGCTCGCCGTCATGCTCGGCGTCGCCTTCGTCTCCGGCACCCTGGTCTTCACCGACACCTTCGGCAACGCCTACAAGAACAAGTCGGCGAAGAGCTTCGACCACGTCTCGGTCGCCATACAGCCCGAAGGCGGTTCCTACAACGAGTCCGGTGACGACGGCGAGGCCAAGAAGCCGCCGCGGCTGACCGACGCCCTCCTGAAGAAGACCCAGAACCTGCCCGGCGCCGACTCGGCGATCGGCGGCGTCATGGACTTCACCGCGCTCGCCGACAAGGACGGCAAGCTGGTCGGCGGCGACTGGGGCACCTCCGGTGCCAACTACTACCCCGGCAAGGACGGCAAGGACCCCCGCTACGACTTCACCGAGGGCGCGGCACCCAAGTCCGCCGGTGAGATCGCGCTCGACTCCAGGACCGCCGGACGCACCGGCTACAAGGTCGGTGACACGGTCCGCTACTCCACCGACGGACCGGTGAGGCAGGCGAGGATCAGCGGCGTCTTCGACACGGAGGACGGCAGCGTCCTCGCGGGCGGCAGCCTGGTGGTGTTCGACAACGACACCGCCATGAAGGTCCTGGGCAAGAGCCAGTACGACGAGATCGACGTGAAGGCCGCCGCGGGCACCTCCGAGACGGCGCTGAAGAGCTCGGTCGAGAAGATCCTGCCGAAGGAGACGGTCGCCCTCTCCGGTGCCCAGCTCTCCGACGACCAGGAGGCGATGATCGAGGAGCAGACCAGTGCGATGAGCCAGGTCCTGCTCATCTTCGCGGGCATCGCCCTGTTCGTCGGCATCTTCATCATCGCCAACACCTTCACCATGCTGGTCGCCCAGCGCACCAAGGAGCTGGCCCTGATGCGCGCCATCGGCGCCTCGCGCCGCCAGGTGACGCGCTCCGTGCTCATCGAGGCGTTCCTCGTGGGCCTGGCGGCCGCGGTGACCGGCTTCACGCTCGGCATCGGCGTGGCCATGGGCCTGGAGTCCCTGATGAACTCCGCGGGCGCGTCCCTGCCCGACGGGCCGCTCGTCATCGCCCCGACCACGATCGTCGTCGCGCTGGTCATCGGCGTGGTCGTGACCATGCTGGCCGCCTGGCTGCCGGGCCGCCGCGCCGCGAAGATCCCGCCGGTCGCTGCGATGAACAGCGTCCACGCGACGCCGACCACGCGCGGTCTCGTCGTCCGCAACACCATCGGCTCGATCATCGTCGCCCTCGGCACGGTCATGCTGTTCATGGACGACAACTACGTGAAGGCCGGCGGCGCCGGAGTGATCCTCGTCGGTGTCATCGTCCTCACGCCGCTCCTGTCGCGCCCGTTCATCGCCGCGTCGGCCCCGCTCCTGAAGCCGTTCGGCGTCACGGGCAAGCTGTCCCGGCTCAACGCGGTGCGCAACCCGCGCCGCACGGCCTCCACCGCCTCGGCCCTGATGATCGGCCTGACCCTCATCACGGCGATGACGGTGGTCGCGACCTCCATGGGCAGCGCCATCAACAAGATGGCCGCGGACTCCCTGAAGGCCGACTACACCGTCTCCATGGCGAACTACCAGCCGCTGGCCCCCGAGATCCGCGAGAAGCTGGACAAGCTCCCCGACGTCGAGGCGAGCAGCCCGTTGCGCCCGGCCTACGGCGAGCTCGGCGACTCGTACACCGAGGTCTCCGGCGTCGACGAGAAGGCCTTCGGCAAGCTGGTGAGCCTCGACTTCACCAGCGGCTCCCTCGCGAACCTGACCGGCGCCTCCACCCTGGTCGACAAGGAGACCGCGGACGACGAGGGCCTGAAGACGGGTGACACCGTCCCGGTGAAGTTCGACGACGGCAAGACGGCCGAGCTGAAGGTCGCCGGCGTCTACGAGCAGAACGAGATGCTCAACGGTCTGTTCGCGCCGCTCGCCGTGGTCGACCCGCACCTGTCGAAGGTCACCGATCAGCAGGTCATGGTGAAGATGAAGGACGGTGTCTCCGACCGGGCCGAGGACGCCATCGTCAAGGCCCTGGGCGACAACCCCGCCATCAAGATCCAGGACAAGAACGCGATCAACAACGAGATCGCCGGCGCGATCAACCTGTTGCTGAACATGCTCTACGGCCTCCTGGCGATGGCCATCCTGATCGCCGTCCTCGGTGTCATCAACACCCTGGCCATGTCGGTCTTCGAGCGGAAGCACGAGATCGGCATGATGCGGGCCATCGGTCTCGACCGCGCGAAGGTCAAGCAGATGGTGCGCCTGGAGGCGATCATCATCTCCCTGTTCGGTGCGGTGCTCGGCATCGGTCTCGGCCTCTTCATGGGCTGGGTGGCGGGCGACAGCATCTCCGGCACGGTGAAGACGTACACCATGGAGATCCCGTTCGGCCGGATCGCCGTCTTCCTCTGCATCGCGGGCCTGGTCGGCGTCCTCGCGGCGATGTGGCCGGCGCGCAGCGCGGCGAAGCTGAACCCGCTGATGGCGATCAAGAGCGAGTAGTCACTGGAGGTGCGCACAGAAGTGGGGCCCCGGACGAGCGTCGTCCGGGGCCCCACTCACGTACGTCCTACCGCCAGGAGCGGGCGCGCAGCGGCATCCCCGAGGTGCCGGTGTCCGGGGTCTTCACCGCCAGCACCTGGTTCACGCCGATGCGGTTGCGCTCGAAGGCGAGCGCCGAGGCGGCCATGTAGAGCCGCCAGACCCGGGCCCGGCCGGGGCTGGTGAGCCGGACCGCGTTCGGCCAGTCCGCCTCCAGGTTGGCGACCCAGCGGCGCAGCGTGAGCGCGTAGTGCTCGCGGAGCGACTCGACGTCGCGGACCTCGAACCCGGCCGCCTCCAGCCCGCTCACGGTCCCGCCGATCGGCGCGAGCTCGCCGTCCGGGAAGACGTACGCGTCGATGAACTCGTCGATCTCGTACGCCGATTCGTTGCCCCACGGCCGACGCCCGATCTGGTGGTTGAGGAGCCGTCCGCCCGGTTTCAGGAGGGCGAACAGATCCCGCGCGTACTCCAGATAGCGGTCGCTGCCGACGTGTTCGGCCATGCCGATCGAGGAGATCGCGTCGTACGGACCGTCGGTGACGTCGCGGTAGTCCTGGACGCGGATCTCGATCCGGTCGGTGAGTCCCTCCTCCGCGACGCGCTTACGGGCGTACGCGGCCTGTTCCTGGGAGAGGGTGACGCCGACGACGCTCACGCCGTACTCGCGGGCGGCGTGTATGGCCATCGAACCCCACCCGCAGCCGACGTCGAGCAGCCGCATGCCCGGCTTCAGACCGAGCTTGCGGGCGACGAGCCCGAGTTTGTCGCGCTGGGCGTCCTCGAGTGTGCCGTCCGGGGAGTCCCAGTAGGCGCACGAGTAGACCATGGACGGCCCGAGGACGATCTCGTAGAAGTCGTTCCCCACGTCGTAGTGGTGGCTGATCGCCCGTCTGTCGCTGCGCTTGGTGTGCAGGTGGGAGCGCCTGCGCACCTCCTCGCGGGGCGGGGCGGGGGGCAGGGGCGGCCCGGCCATCCGTACGAGCCCCCATACGGCGGCCCGTACCTCGGGGTCCCGCAGGGCCTCGCGCAGGGTCCGGGCGTCCTCGCCGCGCTCCCACACGAGCTCGGCCATGACGTCCAGGACGGCGTACAGATCGCCGTCCACGGTCAGGTCCCCGGCCACCCAGGCACGGGCCATGCCCAGTTCGCCAGGCTTCCAGAGCAGTCGGCGCAGGGCCCGGCGGTTCCGTACGACGAGTACGGGGCTCTCGGGCGGGCCCGCCTCCGAGCCGTCCCAGGCGCGAATGCGCACCGGGAGCGGGGCTCCCAGCAACTGCTCCATCAGCGCCTTCAGCCGCAGCGCCGCGTCCTGCATGACGCACACCTCCGTGACGTGGGATCCCACAGACTCCAACACCACGTAAACACCAACGGGCCCGATGCGCAGTCCCGCCAAAGCGTTACATCTGAGCAAAATACATGCAGGCAACACGCAAACCACGAGGCCGACGGCCGCCGAACCCCCGAGCGTTGCCGCCCCCGCCGCCCCTACCC
>NZ_LIQZ01000091.1 GCF_001418655.1 Streptomyces phaeochromogenes
GAGTCAGGCCGGCGGGCCCCGCCCACCCGCAGCGCACCCGCGTCGTCATCGTGGGGGCGGGGCCCGCCGGCCTGACTCTCGCCAACATCCTCCGGGCCGCCTCCGTCGACTGCGTGGTGCTGGAGAACGAGAGCAGGGACTTCATCGAACAGAGGCCTCGCGCGGGCTTCCTGGAGGAGTGGGCGGTCCGCGCGCTGGAGGGGCGGGGCCTGGCGGACCGGCTCCTGGAGAACACCGTGGCGCACACCGAGTGCGAGTTCCGGTTCGCCGGAGAGCGCCACAGGTTCCCGTACGCGGATGTGTCGGGCCACCGCCACTACGTGTACCCGCAGCCGCTGCTGGTGACGGACCTGGTGCGGGAGTACGCGGACGTCCGGGGCGGCGACGTCCGGTTCGGCGTCCGCGACGTCGAGCCGGCCGGGATCGACACGGACCGCCCCTCGGTGGCGTACACGGATCCGGAGACGGGCGAACGGGTGCGCCTGGACTGCGAGTTCATCGCGGGCTGCGACGGCGCACGCGGGGTGACCCGGGACCGTATGCCCGCGGAGCACGTCACCGTCGCCCGGCACGACTTCGGTGTCGGCTGGCTGGCGCTGCTGGCCGAGGCGCCGCCGTCCTCCGACTGTGTCGTCTTCGGCATCCATCCGCGCGGGTTCGCCGGTCACATGGCCCGCAGCCCGCAGGTCACCCGCTACTACCTGGAGTGCCCGCCGGACGACGACCCGGAGAACTGGTCGCACGAGCGCGTCTGGGCCGAACTCCACGCGCGCCTCGGGGCGGAGGGGGCCCGGCCGCTCAACGAGGGCAAGCTGATCGAGAAGCGGGTCCTGGCCATGCACAACTACGTCGTGGAGCCGATGGCGTACGGGCGGCTGTATCTCGCCGGCGACGCGGCCCACCTCCTCGCGCCGATCGGCGCGAAGGGCATGAACCTCGCGATCCACGACTCCCTGCTGCTCGGCGACGCGCTCGTCGCGTACTACGGCAAGGGGGACGACAGCGGGCTGCGCGGCTACTCGGCGGTCTGTCTGCGGCGGGTGTGGCAGTACCAGGAGTTCTCGCAGTGGCTCTCCGACGTGTACCACGGCGCCTCGTCCGGCGATCCGTTCAAGGCGGGCACCTCGATGGCCAGGCTGCGGCGGATCCTCGGCTCACCCGCCGCGGCGACCGGCTTCGCCGAACTGTTCCTCGGCAAGGACACGGATTACTGACGCCGCCGATCACTGACGCCGCCGATTACTGAGGCGTCACCGACTACGTGTTCGTGCTGGTGGCGGTGCCGCTGGTGGTGGTCGGGTTCGTGACCGCCGCCGCCTCCCGGGCCGCTTCCGCGGCTGCGGTTGCTGCCGTCGCCACCGCCGTCGCCGTGGCCGCGGCGGCAGTCTCCCGCAGCACCATCCGCGACCTCCGCGCCGTCCGCAGCGCATCCCAGGTCAGCAGCGACAACGCGGCCCACACCAGTGTGAACCCGGCCCACCGCTCGGCGGGCATCGCCTCGTGGAAGTACAGGATGCCGAGCAGGAACTGCAGCACGGGCGCGAGGTACTGGAGCAGTCCCAGCGTCGACAGCGGCACCCGGATCGCCGCCGCCCCGAAGCACACGAGCGGCACCGCGGTCACCAGACCCGTCGCGGCCAGCAGCGCCGCGTGCCCGGCGCCCTCGCCACCGAAGGTCGCGTCGCCCCGGGACGACAGCCACAGCAGGTAGCCGAGCGCGGGCAGGAACTGGATCGCCGTCTCCGCGGCCAGCGACTCCAGGCCGCCGAGGTTGACCTTCTTCTTCACCAGCCCGTACGTCGCGAAGGAGAAGGCGAGGCAGAGGGAGATCCACGGCGGCTGGCCGTACCCGATGGTCAGTACGAGCACCGCGGCGAAGCCGATGCCCACCGCCGCCCACTGCGCGGGCCGCAGCCGCTCCTTCAGGAGCAGGACGCCCATCGCGATGGTGACGAGCGGGTTGATGAAGTAGCCGAGGGACGCCTCCACCACGTGGCCGGCGTTCACGGCCCAGATGTAGACGCCCCAGTTGACCGTGATGGTGGCCGCCGCGATGGTGATCAGGCCCAGTCTGCGCGGCTGTCGCAGCAGCGGACCGGCCCAGGCCCAGCGCCGCATCACCACGAGCGCGATCACCACGACGCCGAGGGACCACACCATGCGGTGGGCGAGGATCTCCGCCGCTCCCGAGGGTTCGAGGAGCGGCCAGAACAGGGGCACGAGCCCCCACATGCCGTACGCCGCGAAGCCGTTCAGCAGACCGATCCGCTGTTCGCTCTTGGAATCCAGACCTATGTGCTGTTCACCCTTGGACTCCACCGGCACGGCCCCTCACTTTCCCCAGGCTGCGGACGCGCGGCTCACCACGCTCCGGACGCGCGGCGTCCGAACCACGCGCAACCTCCAAGAAGGTAGCGCCGAGCACCCCCGCCTGTCATGCCCGTATCGCCATACGGTCATTACAGACGGGGGTGCTTTCCGTGGGCCTGGGCTCTGGGCTCTGGGGTCCGGGGTCAGCCCTTCAGTGCCGCCGCGATCGACTCCGCGATCGGCGTGGTCGGCCGGCCGGTCAGCCGGGACAGGTCACCGGTGGCGACGACCAGCTCGCCCTTCTCGATCGACGCGTCCACACCGGCCAGGATCGAGGCGAAGGGCGCGGGCAGTCCGGCGCCGGTCAGGATGCCCTCGTACACCTCGCCGGGGACGGCGTTGTAGGCGATCTCCTTGCCGGTCTGCCTGCTCAGCTCGGCCGCGTACTCGGCGAAGCCGAACGCCGTGTCGCCACCCAGCTCGTACGTCTTGTTCTCGTGGCCCTCGCCGGTCAGCACGGCCACGGCGGCGGCCGCGTAGTCCGCGCGGGAGGCCGCGGAGATCCTGCCCTCACCGGCGGCCTGCACGACGGCGCCGTGCTCCAGGACCGGGGCCAGGTTCTCGGTGTAGTTCTCGTGGTACCAGCCGTTGCGCAGCAGCGCGTACGTCACGCCGGACTCCAGGATCGCCGCCTCGGTGCCGCGGTGGTCGTCGGCCAGTGCGGCGGACAGGCTGCCGGGGGCGCTGGTGTACGCGAGGAGCGCGACGCCGGCGGCCTTGGCGGCGTCGAGGACGACCTTGTGCTGGCCGACGCGGCCCTTGTCGAACTCGTTGCCCGAGATCAGCAGCACCTTGTCGCCGGCCGAGAAGACGCCGTCGAAGGTCTCGGGAGCGTTGTAGTCGGCGATCGCGAGCTTCACGCCACGGGCCGCGAAGCCCGCGGCCTTCTCCTCGCTGCGGACGACGGCCGTGATCTGGTCCGCCGGGACCTTCTCCAGCAGTCCCTCGATGACGAAACGGCCGAGGTGTCCGGTGGCTCCGGTGACGACGATGCTCATGGTGGAAACAACTCCTTGTGGGCTGGGTATGCCACTAACCATAGGAGAGGCACTAACTCTGCGAAAGTACCCACTTTGAAGTAAGGTACTGGCATGGCCGTAAGTGATTCAGCAGTGAGTACTTCCACAGCGACCGGCGGTGCCGTGGCAACCGGCGGTTCCCGCGGGGCCGTGGCAACGGGCGGTCCCGCGCTGACCAGCAAGTGGAGCGTCGAGGGCGAGGCGATGTGCCCGTACCGCCTCGTCCTGGAGCACGTCACCAGCCGCTGGGGCGTCCTCGTCCTGATCGTCCTGCTGGAGCGCCCGTACCGCTTCAGCGAGCTGCGCCGCGCGATCGGCAGGGTCAGCGAGAAGATGCTCACCCAGACCCTGCAGACCCTGGAGCGCGACGGGCTCGTGCACCGGGACGCCAAGCCGGTCATCCCGCCGCGCGTCGACTACTCGCTCACGGACCTGGGCCGCGAGGCAGCCGACCAGGTGAAGACGCTCGCGAGCTGGACCGAGGAGCGGATGGACGCCGTACTGGAGGCACGCCAGGCCTACGACGAGGCGAAAGCCCGCCAGGCAAACAGCGAGGCCCGGGCCTGAAGAGCCCGGGCCTCAGAGAATCCGTACGACGGTGTCGGCGTCGATGTCGGTGTCAGCCGACCACCGTCCAGGTGTCCCCGCCCGCGAGCAGCGCCGACAGGTCGCCCTTGCCGTTCTGTTCGATGGCCGTGTCGAGCTGGTCGGCCATCTGGGTGTCGTAGACCGGGCGGTCGACGGACCTCAGGACGCCGATCGGCGTGTGGTGCAGTGTGTCCGGGTCGGCGAGCCGGGACAGTGCGAACGCCGTGGTGGGGGAGGCGGAGTGCGCGTCGTGGACCAGGATCTGCGGCTCGTTCTCCGGGGTGACGGTGACGACCTTCAGGTCGCCGGTCAGGGCGTCACGCACGACGCCCTTGGAGCCGAGGCCGCTGTCGAGCGGGGCGCCGAAGCGGATCTGCTTCCCGTGCTCCAGGCGGATCACCGCCTCCTCGGCCTGCTGCCGGTCCTTGAGGACTTCGAAGGCGCCGTCGTTGAAGATGTTGCAGTTCTGGTAGATCTCGACGAGGGCGGTGCCCGGGTGGGCCGCGGCCTGCCGCAGGACCTCGGTGAGGTGTTTGCGGTCGGAGTCGACGGTCCGGGCCACGAACGACGCCTCCGCGCCGATGGCCAGGGACACCGGGTTGAAGGGTGCGTCCAGCGAGCCCATCGGCGTGGACTTGGTGATCTTGCCGACCTCTGAAGTGGGGCTGTACTGGCCCTTGGTGAGGCCGTAGATCCGGTTGTTGAAGAGCAGGATCTTGAGGTTCACGTTCCGGCGGAGGGCGTGGATGAGGTGGTTGCCGCCGATGGACAGTGCGTCCCCGTCACCGGTCACCACCCACACGCTCAGGTCCCGGCGGGAGGAGGCGAGTCCGGTGGCGATGGCGGGGGCGCGGCCGTGGATGGAGTGCATCCCGTACGTGTTCATGTAGTACGGGAAGCGGGACGAGCAGCCGATGCCCGAGACGAAGACGATGTTCTCCTTGGCGAGACCCAGTTCGGGCATGAAGCCCTGCACCGCCGCGAGGATCGCGTAGTCACCGCAGCCGGGGCACCAGCGCACTTCCTGATCGGACTTGAAGTCCTTCATGGACTGCCTGGCCTCGGCCTTGGGCACCAGAGTGAGCGCCTCGATCGTGCCCGGACCTTCCGTGGTCGTCTCAGCCATCGATGGCCTCCTTGAGAGCCGTGGCGAGCTGTTCGGCCTTGAACGGCATTCCGTTGACCTGGTTGTAGGAGTGGGCGTCCACCAGGTATTTCGCCCTGACCAGGGTGGCGAGCTGCCCGAGGTTCATCTCGGGAATCACCACCCTGTCGTACGCCTTCAGCACCGTGCCGAGATTCGCGGGGAAGGGGTTGAGGTGCCGCAGATGCGCCTGCGCGATCGCCTCCCCGGCGGCCCGCAGCCGCCGTACCGCCGCGGTGATGGGTCCGTAGGTGGAGCCCCAGCCCAGGACGAGGGTGGTGGCGCCGTGCGGGTCGTCGACCTCTACGTCCGGTACGTCGATGCCGTCGATCTTCGCCTGACGCGTACGCACCATGAAGTCGTGGTTGGCCGGGTCGTAGGAGATGTTGCCCGTGCCGTCCTGCTTCTCGATGCCGCCGATGCGGTGTTCGAGACCCGGCGTGCCCGGGATCGCCCACGGCCGGGCGAGGGTCCCCGGGTCGCGCTTGTAGGGCCAGAAGACCTCGGTGCCGTCGTCCAGGGTGTGGTTCGGGCCCTGGGCGAACTGCACGCGCAGGTCGGGGAGTTCGTCGGTCTCCGGGATCCGCCACGGTTCGGAGCCGTTGGCGAGGTAGCCGTCGGACAGCAGCAGGACCGGGGTGCGGTAGGTGAGCGCGATGCGGGCGGCCTCGATGGCCGCGTCGAAGCAGTCGGCGGGGGTCTGCGGGGCCACGATCGGCACCGGTGCCTCGCCGTTGCGGCCGAACATGGCCTGCAGCAGGTCGGCCTGTTCGGTCTTGGTGGGCAGGCCGGTGGAGGGGCCGCCGCGCTGGATGTCGATGACCAGCAGCGGCAGTTCCAGCGACACCGCGAGCCCGATCGTCTCGCTCTTGAGGGCGACACCCGGTCCGGAGGTGGTGGTCACGGCGAGCGAGCCGCCGAAGGCCGCCCCCAGTGCGGCGCCGATGCCGGCGATCTCGTCCTCGGCCTGGAAGGTCCGTACGCCGAAGTTCTTGTGCCTGCTGAGTTCGTGCAGGATGTCCGAGGCCGGGGTGATCGGATACGAGCCCAGGTAGAGGGGCAGGTCCGCCTGGGTCGAGGCCGCGATCAGGCCGTAGGACAGGGCCAGGTTCCCGGAGATGTTGCGGTAGGTGCCGGTCGGGAAGGCCGCGGTGGCCGGCGCGATCTCATAACTGACCGCGAAGTCCTCGGTGGTCTCGCCGAAGTTCCAGCCCGCGCGGAACGCGGCGATGTTGGCCGCCGCGATGTCGGGCTTCTTGGCGAACTTGGTGGTCAGGAACTTCTCGGTGCCCTCGGTCGGCCGGTGGTACATCCAGCTGAGCAGGCCCAGCGCGAACATGTTCTTGCTGCGCTCGGCCTCCTTGCGGGTGAGGTCGAACTCCTTGAGGGCCTCGACGGTCAGCGTGGTGAGGGGGACGGGGTGGACGCTGTAGCCGTCCAGCGAACCGTCCTCCAGGGGGCTCGTGGCGTAGCCGACCTTCTGCATCGCCCGTTTGGTGAACTCGTCCGTGTTGACGATGATCTCCGCGCCGCGCGGCACGTCGGCGATGTTGGCCTTCAGTGCGGCCGGGTTCATCGCCACGAGGACGTTGGGCGCGTCGCCGGGGGTGAGGATGTCGTGGTCGGCGAAATGCAGCTGGAAAGACGAAACGCCCGGCAGGGTGCCTGCGGGCGCGCGGATCTCGGCGGGGAAGTTCGGCAGTGTCGAAAGGTCGTTTCCGAAGGATGCCGTCTCGGAGGTGAAGCGGTCCCCGGTGAGCTGCATACCGTCACCGGAGTCCCCCGCGAACCTGATGATCACCCGGTCCAGCCGGCGTACATCCTTTGTGCCCGCCGGTTTGCGCTGTTCTCCTACGACGGTTCCGTCGGCATGCTCGGCCGGACTGCTGACCTGACTGGTCACTGAAGTGAACCTCCTTCGAGGCGGCTGTCCGGGATCGGCCCTCCCGCAGGCCATCCCGGGTCCAACCCTACGTCGCTAAGGGTCGCCTTCCCCTGACCGTTCGTAGGGTGGACCCCTTTTTGAGACCGTCGGACACCCTGATTTGCCACGATTTATCCGCCCCCGGTGTTACCTGTGAAGACGCTTGATGCTCATCCTTTGGTTCTCGTGCTCATGCCTGGCTCTCGTGCTTGCGATGCGGTGATTTCTGACACAGTGTCAGGTCGTCAGGAGTTCAGGTAGGTGAGGACCGCGAGAACACGCCGGTGATCCCCGTCACTCTGGGACAGGCCCAGTTTCATGAAGATGTTGCTCACGTGCTTCTCGACCGCGCCGTCGCTCACCACGAGCTGTCGTGCGATCGCGGAGTTCGTCCGCCCCTCGGCCATGAGTCCTAGGACCTCCCGCTCGCGTGGCGTCAGCCCCGCGAGCACGTCCTGCTTGCGGCTGCGCCCGAGCAGCTGCGCGACGACCTCGGGATCCAGCGCGGTGCCGCCGCGGGCCACGCGGACGACCGCGTCCACGAATTCCCTCACCTCGGCTACCCGGTCCTTCAGCAGATAGCCGACGCCGTGACTGGAACCGGCGAGCAGTTCGGTGGCGTACTGCTCCTCCACGTACTGCGACAGCACCAGTACCCCGAGTCCCGGGTGCTGCTTGCGCAGCTGCACGGCCGCCTTCACGCCCTCGTCCGTGTGCGTCGGCGGCATCCGTACGTCCGCGACCACGACGTCCGGCAGCGCGTCCTGCGCCGCGAACTCCGTGATCGTCTTGATCAAAGCTTCCCCGTCCCCGACTCCGGCGATCACGTCGTGCCCACGGTCGGTCAGCAACCGGGTCAGGCCCTCCCTGAGCAGCACTGAATCCTCGGCGATGACCACGCGCACCCTGTCCTCCACGATTGCTCGGCCCCCCACGCTCGTACGTCAACCCCCAGCATTCCAGCATTTGGGACCAACTGAGGGTGGGTGAGGGAATCGTTGTCGGTCCGCCGCCCCGAAGGGGCGCGGGGAGCGGCGCGATCAGCCGAGAACGAGGCGAGGCGGTGGGTCTGGGGAAAGGAAACCCCCACACCCACCGCCGACAAGAAGGGAGAGGCTCAGCCCCGCCAGGGCAGCTCCGCCGTGATGCGAGTCGGACCGGCGACGGGGGAGTCCACCACGAGGATCCCGTCGACCGAGTCGAGCCGCTCCGCCAGTCCCGCAAGCCCCGAGCCGGCGGCGACATCCGCGCCGCCCACACCGTTGTCGACCACCTGGATCATGAGCCGGTTCTCGATCCGCCAGACGTCGACCGAGGCCCGGGTGGCCCCCGAGTGCTTGCTGATGTTCTGCAGCAGCTCCGAGACGGTGAAGTACGCGATCCCCTCGATCGCCGGCGCCGGCCGGGCCGGCAGATCGACCTCGACCTGCACGGGAACGGTGCACCGGGACGCCACCGAGGACAGCGCGGCGTCCAGACCGCGGTCGGTGAGGACCGCCGGGTGGATCCCGCGGGCCAGATCCCGCAGCTCCTGGAGCGCCGTCTTCACCTCGCCGTGCGCCTCGCCGACCATCCGCGCAGCCGCCTCCGGATCCTCCGTGAGCTTCTCCTTCGCCAGCCCCAGATCCATCGCGAGGGCCACCAGCCGGGCCTGCGCCCCGTCGTGCAGATCGCGCTCGATGCGCCGCAGGTCGGCCGC
>NZ_LIQZ01000092.1 GCF_001418655.1 Streptomyces phaeochromogenes
CGCCCCGACAACTCCCGCACCCCCGACCGTGAACACCGCCCTCACCCGGCTCACCACCCAGGCTCCCGTCACTCCCTTCCGGACCCGCACGGCCGCGCGTACGCCACCGACGGATCCGATGTCACCGCCCCCGAATCCGACCCCGATCTCGACCTCGACCTCGAACCGGCCCTGTCCGCCGCCGAGTTCTGCCCCCGCACCCGTAGAACGACCTGGTTCCGAGCAAAGATCCCAGCTCAGGACACTCGTTCGAGTGACGCCCGGGAACCCTCCGCTCGGATTCCCGGGCCGCCACCACAGCCGGGCCGCCGCCAGGCCTCACCGCAGCCGGGCCTCACCACAGGCTCGTATCTCCACCGCCGCCCCTACAAAGGCACGATGTCCGGCGCCCCCAGCCGAGCCGCGTCGGCCGTCAGGTCGTCCGGCTGCCGTTGCGACTCCCGCTCCGCCTCCACCCGCTTCTCGTAGTGCTCGACCTCACGCTCGATCTGGTCCTTGTCCCAGCCCAGCACCGGCGCCATGAGCTCCGCGGCCTCCCGCGCGCTGCGCGTACCCCGGTCGAAGGTCTCGATCGAGATGCGGGTCCGCCGTGTCAGCACGTCGTCGAGGTGCCGTGCCCCCTCGTGCGAGGCGGCGTAGACGATCTCGGCGCGCAGATAGTCCTCGGCGGCGGCCAGCGGCTCGCCCAGCGAGGCGTCCGCGGCGATGAGGTCGAGCAGCTCCTCCGCGAGCGATCCGTACCGGTTCAACAGGTGCTCCACGCGCACCACATGGAGCCCGGTCCGCGCGGCGGTGCGCGCCCGCGCGTTCCACAGCGCCCGGTACCCCTCGGCGCCGATCAGCGGGATGTCCTCGGTGACGCACTCCGCGACCCGCTGGTCGAGCCCGTGCACCGCCTCGTCCACCGCGTCCTTGGCCATCACCCGGTACGTCGTGTACTTGCCGCCCGCCACGACAACGAGCCCCGGCACCGGATGCGCCACGGTGTGCTCGCGCGACAGCTTGCTCGTGGCGTCCGACTCGCCGGCGAGCAGCGGCCTCAGCCCCGCGTAGACCCCCTCCACGTCGTCACGCGTCAGTGGCACGGCGAGTACCGAGTTCACGTGCTCCAGCAGGTAGTCGATGTCCGCGCTGGAGGCAGCCGGGTGCGCCTTGTCGAGGTCCCAGCCGGTGTCCGTAGTCCCGATGATCCAGTGCCGGCCCCAGGGGATCACGAACAGCACGGACTTCTCCGTACGCAGGATCAGCCCGGTCGTCGAGGTGATCCGGTCCTTCGGTACGACCAGATGGATGCCCTTGGACGCCCGGACGTGGAACTGTCCCCTCTCGCCCACCATCGCCTGCGTGTCGTCCGTCCACACCCCGGTGGCGTTGACGACCTGCTTGGCGCGGATCTCGTACTCCCCGCCCCCTTCGACGTCCTGCACCTTGGCGCCGACGACACGCTCGCCCTCGCGCAGGAAGCCCGTCACGCGCGCGCGGTTGGCGACCTTCGCTCCGTACGCCGCCGCCGTGCGCACCAGGGTCGCCACATAACGGGCGTCGTCCATCTGCGCGTCGTAGTACTGCAGCGCCCCGACCAGGGCGTCCTTCTTCAGGGCGGGGGCGACCCGCAGCGCGTGACGGCGTGACAGGTGACGGTGCATCGGCAGTCCGCGCCCATGCCCGCGCGCCATCGACATCGCGTCGTAGAGCGCGACACCCGATCCCGCGTACAGCCTCTCCCAGCCCTTGTGCTGCAAGGGATACAGGAACGGAACGGGCTTCACGAGGTGCGGCGCGAGCCGCTCCAGCAACAGCCCGCGCTCCTTCAGCGCCTCCCGGACGAGCGGGAAGTCGAGCATCTCCAGATAGCGCAGGCCGCCGTGGATCAGCTTGCTCGACCGGCTCGACGTGCCCGACGCCCAGTCACGCGCCTCGACCAGGCCGGTGGTCAGACCGCGGGTCACGGCGTCCAGTGCCGTGCCCGCACCGACCACGCCTGCTCCCACGACCAGCACATCCAGTTCGTGCTCGGCCATTCCCGCGAGTGACTCGGCGCGCTCCGCCGGTCCCAGTGTCGCTGTCCGCACAGTTGCCTCCCGCTGTCTGTCGCGCCGGGCTCACCCGTCCGGCGAGGCCCGGCTCACATCCCCCATGCCCAAATTCTCAACCCGTTGCCCGCCTTCGGCCACCACCGGCCGTCCGCCTGTGGATATCTCTCGGTGACTTCCGGAGAAACACAGCCGAGCAATCCCGCAAATCGGTCATATTTACTCCTAGTCTGACATTGCGCTCGCCCGTTCTGTCCACAGGGCTTGCGCCCTTGTCCCCCTTCGGTTACTGGGAAGGACGGCCCACCGCCATGCCCGCAGATCTCGCCGTCATCGGTCTCGGCCAGTTCGGCCTGCCCCTGGCCCAGGCCGCCGTCAGCGCCGGCATCTCCACACTCGGCTACCAGTGCGGCGACCCCGCGCCGCTGGCCGCGGCCGACCAGCGCCGGATGCTCTCGACGGGCTTCCGGCCGGCCACCAACCCGGCCGAACTCGGCCGGGTCCGTACCGCGGTCATCTGCGCGCCGACACCGCGTGGCGCGGACGGCGCGCTCGACCTGGGCCAACTGGCCGACGCCGCCCGCACCCTGGCCGCACACCTGCGCCCGCACACCACGGTGATCCTGGAGTCCCCCGTGTACCCGGGTACGACCGAGGAATTCCTCCGGCCGCTCCTCGAAGAGGGCTCCGGTCTCCGCGCGGGCCGCGACTTCCACCTCGCGTACTCACCCAGCCGCGTCGACCCTGGCAACCGCGACCACACCCCCGCCAACACCCCGAAGGTCATCGGCGGCCTCACCCCCGCCTGCACCGAGTCGGCCGCCGCCTTCTACGGGCGCCTCACCGACAAGGTCGTACGCGCGCGTGGACCACGGGAAGCGGAGACCGTGCAGCTCCTGGAGACCAACTACCGGCACGTCAACATCGCCCTCGTCAACGAGATGGCGGTCCTCTGCCACGACCTGGGCGTCGACCTGTGGGACGTCATCCGCTGCGCCGAGACCAAGCCGTTCGGTTTCCAGGCCTTCCGCCCCGGCCCCGGCGTAGGCGGCCACGCCGTCCCCCGGGACCTCGCGGGCCCGAGGACCCGCTCCCTGCGCATGGTCGAACTGGCCCAGCAGGTCAACAACCACATGCCCCAGTACGTCATCCAGCGCGCGGCCACGCTCCTCAACGAGCACGGCAAGTCCGCCCGCGGCGCCCGCGTGCTCCTCCTCGGCATCACCTACAAGCCCGACCACGCCGACCAACAGGGCTCCCCCGCCAAGGAGATCGCGACCCGCCTGATGGAACTCGGCGCCGCCGTCAGCTACCACGACCCGCTCGTCCCGTCCTGGAGCATCCTCGACCGCCCGGTCCCCCGCGTGGACTCCCTCTACGAGGCGGCAGCCGACGCGGACCTGACGATCCTCCTCCAGCAACACCGCACGTACGACCTTCAGGGGCTGTCGGTGAAGGCGCAGCTGCTGCTGGACACGCGGGGGGCTACGCCTACGGGGGCGGCGCACAGGTTGTGA
This sequence comes from Streptomyces phaeochromogenes, assembly GCF_001418655.1. Lineage (GTDB taxonomy): Bacteria > Actinomycetota > Actinomycetes > Streptomycetales > Streptomycetaceae > Streptomyces > Streptomyces phaeochromogenes. The sequence continues at coordinate 3,551 of NZ_LIQZ01000092.1, forward strand.
CCGGGGGCGCGCGGGGCGGTCCCGAGCCTCTGGGGCTGGTGGCACAGAGCGCTCCACGCCGGTACCGTACAAAAGTGGAGGCCACCGCAGCGGACACTGCGGCAGGCTCCAGGATGGTTCACGGAGCGTCCCGCCCCTAGTGTGTGGGGGCGGGACGCTCACAAAAGGTGGAGCCCACCGCAGCGGGTACTGCGGCAGGCTCCAAGATGGATCACGGAGTGTCCGCCCCTAGTTGTGATGGGGGCGGCCGCTCACCATCCGAAAATTCGCAAGATCCACCTCCTCCGGCACTTCACCGTCCACAGACGGATCCGGTCCCAGCGGGTGGGCTTGCGATGGCGGCCCATGGGCGCCCCCTTCCACGACGCCACCCAGAGGCCCGGTGGGCAGCACGTCGGAACTCGGGCCGGGCCCCGACGGCCGGGGTCCGGAACCATGTCCTTGGAAGGGGGCACCCCACACAACTGGGGCGCCGAACAGGGACGTTACCGCCCAGATATGGCCTTCAGACGCGCATTTGTCCCGAACGCAACCACGCGCCCCCCATCACAAAACGCGCCCCACCAGGCCCAGTTGGGCACACGAAAGGGCCCGGACCACCCCGGCCCGGGCCCCTCGAAGTGCCGTGCGGCTACCGCTTGTGCTGCGAGTCCGCCACCGTGACCTCGACCCGCTGGAACTCCTTGAGCTCGCTGTAGCCGGTCGTGGCCATGGCCCGCCGCAGGGCGCCGAAGAAGTTCATGGAGCCGTCGGGCGTGTGCGAGGGTCCGGCGAGGACCTCCTCGATGGTGCCGACGGTGCCGAGGTCGACCTTCTTGCCGCGCGGCAGCTCGTCGTTGACGGCCTCCATGCCCCAGTGGTGTCCCCGGCCGGGCGCGTCGGTGGCGCGCGCGAGCGGGGAGCCCATCATCACGGAGTCGGCACCGCAGGCGATCGCCTTGGGGAGGTCGCCGGACCAGCCGACACCGCCGTCCGCGATCACGTGCACGTACCGGCCGCCGGACTCGTCCATGTAGTCCCGGCGGGCCGCGGCCACGTCGGCGACCGCGGTGGCCATCGGGACCTGGATGCCCAGCACGTTGCGCGTGGTGTGCGCGGCGCCGCCGCCGAAGCCGACGAGGACACCGGCCGCGCCCGTACGCATCAGGTGCAGGGCCGCCGTGTACGTGGCGCAGCCGCCGACGATGACCGGGACGTCCAGCTCGTAGATGAACTGCTTCAGGTTCAGCGGCTCGGAGGCACCGGACACGTGCTCGGCCGACACCGTCGTACCGCGGATGACGAAGATGTCGACGCCCGCGTCCACCACGGCCTTGGAGAACTGGGCCGTGCGCTGCGGGGAGAGCGCGGCCGCGGTGACCACGCCCGAGTCGCGCACCTCCTTGATGCGCTGCCCGATCAGCTCCTCCTTGATGGGAGCCGCGTAGATCTCCTGGAGGCGGCGGGTCGCGGTGTCCGCGTCCAGCTCCGCGATCTCGTCGAGGAGCGGCTGCGGGTCCTCGTACCTCGTCCAGAGCCCTTCGAGGTTCAGGACGCCCAGTCCGCCCAGCTCGCCGATACGGATGGCGGTGGCCGGCGAGACGACCGAGTCCATGGGGGCGGCCAGGAACGGCAGCTCGAAGCGGTAGGCGTCGATCTGCCAGGCGATCGAGACCTCCTTCGGGTCTCGCGTACGGCGGCTCGGGACGACGGCGATGTCGTCGAAGGCATACGCCCGGCGGCCGCGCTTGCCGCGCCCGATCTCGATCTCAGTCACGTGTGTGGCCTTTCCCTCTTCGCTTCTGCGCCTCCCAGTATCCCCGACACCCACGACGAGGGCGGTCCCGGATGCTCCGGGACCGCCCTCGTCTCAGGTGTCGGCTGGGTGGCGACTACTGGTTGCGGCTGTAGTTCGGTGCCTCGACCGTCATCTGGATGTCGTGCGGGTGGCTCTCCTTGAGACCCGCCGACGTGATCCGTACGAAGCGGCCCTTGGTCTCCATCTCGTCGATGGAGGCGGCGCCGACATAACCCATGGTCTGGCGCAGACCGCCGACGAGCTGGTGCAGCACGTTGGCCAGCGGGCCGCGGTAGGGCACCTGGCCCTCGATGCCCTCGGGCACGAGCTTGTCGTCGGAGGCGACCTCGGCCTGGAAGTAGCGGTCCTTCGAGTACGACCTGCCCTGGCCGCGGGACTGCATGGCGCCGAGCGAGCCCATGCCACGGTACGACTTGAACTGCTTGCCGTTGATGAAGAGCAGTTCGCCGGGCGACTCCTCACAGCCGGCGAGGAGGCTGCCGAGCATCACCGTGTCGGCGCCGGCGGCCAGCGCCTTACCGATGTCTCCGGAGTACTGCAGTCCGCCGTCGCCGATCACCGGGACGCCCGCGGCGCGGGCCGCGAGGGCGGCTTCGTAGATGGCGGTGACCTGCGGGACGCCGATGCCGGCGACCACGCGGGTGGTACAGATCGAGCCGGGGCCCACGCCCACCTTGACGCCGTCGACACCGGCGTCCACGAGCGCCTGGGCGCCGTCACGGGTGGCGACGTTTCCGCCGATCACGTCGACACCGACGCTCGACTTGATCTTCGCCATCCAGTTGAGGGCGTTGCTGTTGTGCCCGTGGGAGGTGTCGACGATCAGGAAGTCGGCGCCGGCCTCGGCGAGCGCCTGCGCCCGGTCGAGTGCCTCGGGGCTCGCGCCGACCGCGGCACCCACGAGGAGACGGCCCTCGCCGTCCTTCGCCGCGCTCGGGTACTTCTCGGCCTTCACGAAGTCCTTGACCGTGATGAGGCCCTTGAGGATGCCCGCGTCGTCGACCAGCGGAAGCTTCTCGATCTTGTGGCGGCGGAGCAGCTGCATGGCGTCGTTGCCCGAGATGCCGACCTTGCCGGTGACCAGGGGCATCGGGGTCATGACCTCGCGCACCTGACGGGAGCGGTCGGTCTCGAAGGCCATGTCACGGTTGGTGACGATGCCGAGCAGCTTCTTGTTGCCGTCGGTGACCGGCACGCCGCTGATCCGGAACTTGGCGCACAGCGCGTCGGCCTCGGCGAGCGTCGCGTCCGGGTGCACCGTGATCGGGTCGGTCACCATGCCGGACTCGGAGCGCTTCACGAGATCGACCTGGTTGACCTGGTCCTCGATGGACAGGTTCCGGTGCAGTACGCCGACACCGCCCTGCCGGGCCATGGCGATCGCCATGCGCGACTCGGTCACCTTGTCCATCGCCGCGGACAGCAGCGGGATGTTCACGCGCACGTTGCGGGAGATCCGGGACGAGGTGTCGACCGCGTTGGGCAGCACCTCGGATGCGCCCGGCAGCAGCAGCACGTCGTCGTAGGTCAGCCCGAGTGTCGCGAATTTCTCGGGCACTCCGTCGACGTTTGCAGTCATGACACCTTCCCCAAATGGCCTTGATCGGTGCGGATGTCCATGCTAACGGGAAGCATGGCTCTCTCATTCCACGGTTACGGGTGCCCCTGGGCTTCGTAGCTTCGTACGTGGAGGACGACCGCCGCGTTCATCCGGCGCCCGCCCGCCGGGGGCACGGGCCTTGGGCGGGCCGTGCCCTGCGTCGCCGGCCCGCGCCTCGCCCGGGACGGCGGAAAAAATTTGCCGTACTCATGAGAAAGCCCACCCTGCGGGGAGGCTCGTGCGACGATCACCGACCCCGGCGCACCGGCGGTCCGACCGCACACAGGCCTGGCGCGCCGGTCGCGCGACCGCAGCCATCGGCCTGGCTCACCAGCCGTCCGGCCGCACCTGAGCCGGCCCACCAGTCGTCCGACCGTCACGTCGGCCCGGCGCCCCGCCCCGGGGCCACACTCAGAAGCCCCGCAAAGGCCCGCGAAGTCCGCCCGCCTACTGCTCCGCCAGTGCCCGCAAACGGCTCAGCGCCCTGTGCTGGGCAACCCGGACCGCGCCCGGTGACATCCCCAGCATCTGGCCCGTCTCCTCGGCCGTGAGACCCACCGCGATCCTCAGCAGGAGGAGCTCCCGCTGGTTCTCGGGGAGGTTGGCCATGAGCTTCTTGGCCCACTCGGCGTCGCTGCTGAGGAGGGCACGCTCCTCGGGGCCGAGCGAGTCGTCCGGCCGCTCGGGCATCTCGTCCGACGGCACTGCCGTCGAGCCGGGATGGCGCATCGCGGCGCGCTGCAGGTCGGCGACCTTGTGCGCGGCGATGGCGAAGACGAAGGCCTCGAAGGGGCGCCCGGTGTCCTTGTACCGCGGCAGTGCGAGGAGCACCGCGACACAGACCTCCTGCGCCAGGTCCTCCACGAAGTGCCGCGCGTCACCCGGCAGTCGGGACAGACGTGTGCGGCAGTAGCGGATCGCGAGGGGGTGGACATGGGCGAGCAGGTCGTGCGTGGCCTGCTCGTCTCCGTCGACCGCGCGATGGACGAGCGCACCGATTGCCCCTTGGGCAGTGGCCGCCTCGTCGTCACGCATCGGTCCATGGTGCCTTGGCGTCGTCCTGTCCGTGGCACCGCGTCCGTAGTTGTGCACCGAAGCGTTATGAGCAGGTGCGCCGGAACTCATCTCCTGCGCCCTCCCCTCCCGCTCGACCGACTCGTTCCCGAGGAACTCCACACCTCAAGGATGCGGCATCCGCCGGGAAACGGGGATCGGGCGCCCGAACGGCCGATTTCGATCCCCCGTCGGGTCCGGCCCCACCCGCCGTGCGGCGGGCGGGGACACCCGTACCCCCGCGGCGGTTCACCTAGCGGACCAGGCCCCATCGGAACCCGAGCGCCACCGCGTGCGCGCGGTCCGAGGCGCCGAGTTTCTTGAAGAGCCGCCGGGCGTGGGTCTTGACGGTGTCCTCGGAGAGGAACAGCTCACGGCCGATCTCCGCGTTCGACCGGCCGTGGCTCATGCCCTCCAGGACCTGGATCTCACGCGCGGTGAGCGTCGGCGCGGCACCCATCTCGGCCGACCGCAGTCTGCGCGGCGCGAGCCGCCAGGTCGGGTCGGCGAGAGCCTGGGTGACGGTCGCACGCAGCTCCGCGCGGGAGGCGTCCTTGTGGAGATAGCCACGGGCACCGGCGGCGACCGCGAGTGCGACACCGTCCAGGTCCTCGGCGACGGTGAGCATGATGATGCGCGCACCGGGGTCGGCGGACAGCAGCCGCCGGACCGTCTCCACGCCGCCCAGACCGGGCATGCGTACGTCCATCAGAATCAGGTCCGAACGGTCGGCACCCCAGCGGCGGAGGACTTCCTCGCCGTTGGCCGCCGTGGTCACGCGCTCTACGCCGGGCACGGTCGCCACCGCACGGCGGAGCGCCTCTCGGGCAAGCGGGGAGTCGTCGCAGACGAGGACGGATGTCATGGCCGTCCTCCGCAGCTGATGCGCGTCACCTTGAGCCTCCAGGCTGGTACGAATCGTCACCTGTGCGGTTGACGCTCTCGGACGCTTGCCCGAGCGCTTGTTCTTTCAACCGCCTCCGCACTACCAACGACGGTCACCCGAAAGAGTTACGGGGCGGTGAGCCACGTTCGGCACTCTACGTGAGGGCGCGGACACGGTGGAGACACCCACGGCGGACCCTCAAGGTTTCATCACAACCTATGCCCCATTTAGCCGCTTTTCTTCCCATTTACTGGTGTCTGAGGCTAGATTCGCAATGAGTCATATTTTCATCTCCTTAGATCGTAGATGTACGGTCATGGGCACGTAACCGCCCAGAACGGCTACAAGGGGACAAAGCAATGGCAGATTTCTCCCGCCTTCCCGGACCGAACGCGGATCTGTGGGACTGGCAGCTCCTCGCGGCTTGCCGCGGGGTCGACAGCTCGCTCTTCTTCCACCCGGAGGGCGAGCGCGGTGCGGCACGGAGCGCTCGTGAGAACTCGGCCAAAGAGGTCTGCATGAGGTGCCCGGTACGCGCGGAGTGCGCGGCGCACGCACTGGCGGTGCGCGAGCCGTACGGCGTGTGGGGCGGCCTCACCGAGGACGAGCGCGAGGAACTCATGGGTCGGGCGCGCAACCGCCTGGTCTCGGCGTCGGCACCGACGTCCGGCGGAGGCACTCCGTCACATCACTGAAGGAACGTTTCTTCGAACGGGCACGCGCGCGTGCCCCTACTTTCCGACAGGCCGGCCCTCTGGAAGCCGGCCCACCAACAGGTCAGCCACTTCTCCGGCGGGTCAGCGCGCCGCGGCCCGGGCCAGCTGATCCAGTGTGGCCGCCACCGCGGGCACCTGGGCGAGGTCCGGCAGGGTGAGCGCGACGATCTCCCGCCGCAGGGCGGGCTCGACCATCACCGTGCGCGCACCCTTGGGGCGTACGGACTCGATGGCGAGCTCCGGCAGGACCGCGACCCCGAGGCCCGCTCCGACCAGGCCGACCACGGCCGGGTAGTCGTCGGTCGCGAAGTCGATACGGGGTGTGAAGCCCGCGCGCTCGCAGACCTCGACGAGCTGGCCGCGGCAGCGGGGGCAGCCGGCGATCCACGGCTCGTCGGCGAGTTCGCCGATGGCGACCGTCCGCGCGCGGGCCAGCCGGTGCCCTTCGGGGACCAGGCCGACAAGCCGGTCCCTGAGCAGGGGCCGTACCACCAGGTCGTCCCACTCCTCGGCGCCCGCCGCGCCCTCGTACCGGAACGCGAGCGTGACGTCGCAGTCGCCCTCGCGCAGCATCTCGACCGAGCGCGGCGGCTCGGCCTCCTCCAGGGAGACGCGGGTGCCGGGGTGCGCGGCGCGCAGGGCGGCGAGCGCGGCCGGTACGAGCGTGGAGCTGCCGCTGGGGAAGGAGACGAGCCGGACCCGGCCGGCCCGCAGTCCTGCGATCGCGGCGACCTCCTCCTCGGCGGCCGTCAGCCCGGCGATGATGCCCGCCGCATGCCGTACGAGAGCCTCGCCGGCCTGGGTCAGACGCATCTCGCGGCCCGTGCGGATCAGCAGGGGCGTGCCGACGGAAGCCTCCAATGCCTTCATCTGCTGGCTGACGGCGGGCTGGGTGCAGCCCAGTTCGCGCCCCGCCGCCGAGAAGGAACCGGTGGCGGCGACGGCGCGCAGCACACGGAGATGACGGGCCTCGATCACCCTCCGAGCATAAGCGAATCTTGGATAGGGCGACGAATATTGCGTCGAGGCTTTGGCTCGTACCGTCTAGCGTGCAGTCATGAAGCTTCTGTCTCTGAACCTTGGCCGCCCCAAGGCCGTCGACTACACGGACCAGGCGGACGGCGTGACCGGGATCGACAAGCGGCCGGTGGACGGGCCGGTGCGGGTGTCCGCGCCCGGGCCCAAGGGGGTCGGCGCGAGCGGGCTCGCCGGGGACGCGGTGTGCGAGCTGCGGCACCACGGCGGCGACCACCAGGCGGTGTACGCCGTCGCGCGCGAGGACCTCGACGACTGGGAGCGCGAGCTGGGGCGGCCCCTGGCCAGCGGAATGTTCGGGGAGAACCTCACGACGGAGGGCGTCGACGTGTCCGGCGCGCGGATCGGGGAGCGCTGGCGCGTCGGCTCCGAGGTCGTCCTGGAGGTCACCTCCGGGCGGATTCCCTGTCTCACCTTCCAGGGCCATCTGGGCGAGAAGGGGTGGGTCAAGCGGTTCACCGCGAAGGGGGCACCGGGTGCGTATCTGCGGGTGATCGAGCCGGGTGAGCTGCGGGCGGGCGACCCGATCGAGATCGTCCACCGGCCCGACCACGAGGTGACCGTAGCCCTCCAGTTCCGCGCCGTCACGACCGAACGGGGCCTGCTGCCGAAGGTGTTGGAGGCGGGGGACGCGCTCCACCCGGAGGCACTGAAGAAGGCGCGGGAGTACGTGGAGAAGTACGGCCAGGACGCGAAGTGAGCCGAGACCGCCGTCCCGTCGGGCGAGTTGGAGGAGCCCGGCAGCGGCGGGCGGTCGACCCGGACACTCCGCGCAAATCCCACCGACGTCCGCCGCATCGCGAAGGCCGGGAGACGACTGGGCAGTTCGTCGTTGTGGAGGTTGTGGGGAAGGGACAGCCGACGGGTGCACTTTCGGGTCATTCGGCGCACGGACAGCATGAGACAGGTCACTAATCTTGGGCCATGACAACGGCTCTGATTACGGGATCGACCGCGGGCATCGGTGCCGCCTTCGCGCGGCGGCTCGCCTCCGACGGGCACAACCTCGTGCTGGTGGCGCGTGACAAGAAGCGGCTCGGCGAGCAGGCGACGGAACTGCACGACCGGCACGGCATCGAGGCGGAGGTGCTGACGGCGGATCTGGCGACGGACGAGGGCATCGAGGCGGTGGCCGCCCGCCTCTCGGACCGCAAGAACGCGGTCGACCTGCTGATCAACAACGCGGGCTTCGGCAACAAGGGCCTCTATCTCGACGTACCGATGGCGGACGAGCTGAAGATGCTCAAGGTGCACTGCGAGGCGGTGCTCCGGCTGACCTCGGCGGCGGCCGAGTCCATGCGGGCGCGCGGGCGCGGCGGTGTCGTCAACGTGGCGTCCACGGCCGCGTTCGTGCCGCGCGGTACGTACGGGGCGTCGAAGGCGTGGGTCGTGCAGTTCACGCAGGGCGTGGCGAAGGACCTGTCCGGCAGCGGTGTCCGGCTGATGGCGCTGTGCCCCGGGTTCGTGCGGACCGAGTTCCACGAGCGGGCCGGGATGGGCACGGACAACATCCCGAACTGGATGTGGCTGGACGCCGACAAGGTGGTCGCTGCCGCGCTGGCCGACCTGGCGCGGGGCAAGTCGCTGTCCATTCCGGATCCGCGCTACAAGGCCCTGATGGGTGTCGCGAAGGTGACACCGCGGGCGCTGCTCAGCGGGATCAGTTCGAAGACAGGGCGGAAGTACGGGCCGAAGTGAGCCCGGTGGTGCGCGGTGACACGGACGGGCACTTAGGCAACAACGGCACGGATCGCGTAGACCGCGTACGCGGCGTAGGCAGCGCGGGCACGGACACAGACACGGACACAGACACAGGTGGGATCCCCTTCGGCTGAAAAACGGCCGGAGGGGATTTTCACTAAAATGGGCGTATTCAACCGGACTCGAAGTGCCGGGAGGCAGCGCCATGACTTTCGTACAGCTGATCGACTGCAAGACCAGCCGGATCGACGAGATGAACCGGCTCATGGACACCTGGGTCGAGCAGACCAAGGGCAAGCGGACCGCGACGCACAACGTGATCGGGAAGGACCGGCACGACGCGTCGCACTTCGTCGAGATCGTGGAGTTTCCGTCGTTCGAGGAGGCCATGCGGAACTCGAACCTTCCGGAGACCGACCGGATCTTCCGGGAGATGGTGGCGATCTGTGACGAGATGCCGACCTTCACGGATCTCGACGTGGTGCGGGACGAGTGGCTCTACAAGGCCAGCGTCCGCAATCTCTTCGGGCTGCTCGCGGGTACGGGCAAGCTGCCGATGTGGGACGAGATCGTCGCGGAGAACTACCACGACCATGATCCGGCCAACGAGCAGGACGTGATCGGGATGGACGCCATGCGCCGCGAGGTGGAGATGTGGCGGGCCGGGTTCGACTTCGCGTTCACCATCGAGGACCAGATCTCCGACGGCGACCGGGTCTGTACGCGCTGGACCTGGAACGGCACCCACAAGGGTGACTTCATGGGGATACCGGGCAGCGGCAAACAGGTCACCATGACCGGCATGACCATTCACCGGTGCCGCGACGACGGCAAGATCGTCGAGGGGTGGTGGCAGTACGACCGGCTGGGGCTGATGGACCAGCTCGGGGTACTGGACCAGCTGGAGGTCTGACCGCGCCGGACCGCACCGGTGACAGCACGAATGCCCGGCAGCGCGAAGGCCCGGTCCCCCGCGACGGGGTACCGGGCCTTCGCCGGGCGCCTACAGGGGCGTACGCCCCGTTCGGCTGCCCTGAAGCGGCTGACTAGTGGGAGTGGCCGTGACCGCCGTGGCCGGCGTCGGACTCCTCCTCGGCCGGCTTCTCGACGACCAGGGTCTCGGTCGTGAGGAGCAGGGAGGCGATGGAGGCGGCGTTCTCCAGGGCGGAGCGGGTGACCTTGACCGGGTCGATGACGCCCTGCTTGACCAGGTCGCCGTACTCGCCGGTCGCGGCGTTGAAGCCCTGGCCCTTGTCGAGCTCGGCGACCTTGGAGGTGATGACGTAACCCTCCAGGCCGGCGTTCTCGGCGATCCAGCGCAGCGGCTCGACGGCGGCCTTGCGGACGACCGCGACACCCGTGGCCTCGTCGCCGGTCTTGCCGAGGTTGCCCTCCAGGACCTTCACGGCGTGGACGAGCGCGGAGCCACCACCGGAGACGATGCCCTCCTCGACCGCGGCGCGGGTCGCGGAGATGGCGTCCTCAAGGCGGTGCTTCTTCTCCTTGAGCTCCACCTCGGTGGCGGCGCCGACCTTGATCACGCACACGCCGCCGGCCAGCTTCGCGAGGCGCTCCTGGAGCTTCTCGCGGTCCCAGTCGGAGTCGGTGTTCTCGATCTCGGCCTTGATCTGGTTGACACGGCCGGCCACGGCGCCGGTGTCGCCACCGCCGTCGACGATGACCGTGTCGTCCTTCGAGATGGTGACGCGGCGGGCGGTGCCCAGCACGTCGAGGCCGACCTGGTCGAGCTTGAGGCCGACCTCCTCGGCGATGACCTCGGCGCCGGTGAGCGCGGCCATGTCGCCGAGCATCGCCTTGCGGCGGTCACCGAAGCCGGGGGCCTTCACGGCGACGGCGTTGAACGTGCCGCGGATCTTGTTCACGACCAGGGTCGACAGGGCCTCGCCCTCGACGTCCTCGGCGATGATCAGCAGCGGCTTGGAGGAGTTGGTCTGGATGACCTTCTCCAGCAGCGGCAGCATGTCCTGGATGGAGGAGATCTTGCCCTGGTGGATCAGGATGTACGGGTCGTCCAGGACGGCTTCCATGCGCTCCTGGTCCGTCACGAAGTACGGCGACAGGTAGCCCTTGTCGAAGGCCATGCCCTCGGTGAAGTCCAGCTCCAGACCGAAGGTGTTGGACTCCTCGACGGTGATGACACCGTCCTTGCCGACCTTGTCCATCGCCTCGGCGATGAGCTCGCCGACCTGGCTGTCCTGGGCGGACAGACCGGCGACGGCGGCGATGTCGGACTTCTCGTCGATCGGGCGCGCGGTCGCGAGGAGCTCCTCGGAGACCGCGGCGACGGCCGCGTCGATGCCCTTCTTCAGGAGGGCGGGGGACGCGCCGGCGGCGACGTTCTTCAGGCCCTCGCGGACGAGCGCCTGGGCCAGCACGGTGGCGGTGGTCGTACCGTCACCCGCGATGTCGTTGGTCTTGGTCGCCACCTCCTTCACCAGCTGGGCGCCGAGGTTCTCGTACGGGTCGTCGAGCTCGACCTCGCGGGCGATGGTGACACCGTCGTTGGTGATGGTGGGTGCGCCGAACTTCTTGTCGATGACGACGTTGCGGCCCTTGGGGCCGATCGTCACCTTGACCGTGTCGGCAAGCTTGTTGACGCCGCGCTCGAGGGCGCGACGGGCGTCCTCGTCGAACTTCAGGATCTTCGCCATGGGAGCGGTTCAGCCCTCTCGGAAAACGTGGGTGAAACGAACTGCGCCCCCGACGCCCGGCTTCATAAGGTCGCGGGGGCCAGGGGCGCAGTTCACTGCAATGCTGGTAATGCCGGGAATGCTGGTGGTGCCGGGTGAATTACTTCTCGACGATCGCGAGCACGTCGCGAGCCGAGAGGACGAGGTACTCCTCGCCGTTGTACTTCACCTCGGTGCCGCCGTACTTGCTGTACAGCACGACATCGCCGGTCTTGACGTCGAGCGGAAGACGCTCGCCGTTCTCGAAGCGGCCCGGGCCAACGGCCAGGACGACGCCCTCCTGGGGCTTCTCCTTGGCGGTGTCCGGGATGACCAGGCCAGAGGCCGTGGTCTGCTCGGCGTCGAGCGGCTGGACCACAATGCGGTCCTCAAGCGGCTTGATGGCAACCTTGGAGCTGGTGGTCGTCACGATCCGACCTCCCCCTTCGGAGATCTCACGGGGTTAACTGTCTGAGGTGGCGACCAGGTGGATCCGTCGTCGCGGGTGCCGGACCTGCCCGTCGCTATTGGCACTCTCCTGCGGTGAGTGCCAGACCTGAGACTATGACTGCGATTAGCACTCGGTCAAGCGGAGTGCCAGTTGCCTCCGGCGGTCAGGGGGTGTTCGGCGCCCGGAACCGGGGTGAACGCCCCTGGGGGCTGCCGCCCCCAGACCCCCGCAATCGGCCTGAACGGCCTCGTCCTCAAACGCCGGACGGGCTGAGATGCGCCTGGACTGGGCCATAGAAGTTCAGCCCAGCCCTCGAAGTCTTCAGCCCCGGCCGCGAAATCTTCAGCCCC
>NZ_LIQZ01000093.1 GCF_001418655.1 Streptomyces phaeochromogenes
CCTCCCCCACTCTCGACTTCGCTCGAGCGGGGGGACCCCCATCGTCCCTTACTCGGGGGCTCCGCCCCCGAACCCCCGCTGCGCAGTTCCCCGCGCCCCTAAAAACCTGGGGGCGCGGGGAACGGCGCAGTCTTTTGCTTTTAGGGGCGCGGGGAACTGCGCGGCCAGCACGGGCGGACCCGCACCTGGCAACACACCACGGGGTCTGGGGCGGAGCCCCAGGGGAAGCCGACGGGCCCGCCCCCCGGAAGCCGGGGGGCGGGCCCTATTGGGCCCCGCGGTGGCACCGCCATGCAGCACCGCGGGGGGTCGGGAAATCAAGCGGAGCGCAACCGCTCAGCCGAAGCGCCCGGAAATGTAGTCCTCGGTGGCCTGGACGGACGGGTTGGAGAAGATCCGCTCCGTGTCGTCTATCTCGATGAGCCGCCCGGGCTGACCGACCGCGGAGAGGTTGAAGAACGCCGTCCGGTCGGACACCCGCGCGGCCTGCTGCATGTTGTGCGTCACGATGACGATCGTGAAGCGCTCCTTCAGCTCACCGATCAGGTCCTCGATGGCCAGCGTCGAGATGGGGTCGAGCGCCGAGCAGGGCTCGTCCATCAGCAGCACCTGCGGCTCGACGGCGATCGCCCGCGCGATGCACAGCCGCTGCTGCTGACCACCGGAGAGCCCGGACCCCGGCTTGTTCAGCCGGTCCTTGACCTCGTTCCAGAGGTTCGCGCCCTTGAGCGACTTCTCGACGACATCGCTCAGCTCGGACTTCTTGTAGGAGCCGTTGAGCTTCAGCCCGGCCGCCACGTTGTCGAAGATCGACATGGTCGGGAAGGGGTTCGGCCGCTGGAAGACCATGCCGATGGTGCGGCGCACGGCCACGGGGTCGACCCCGTGCCCGTACAGGTCCTCGTCGTCCAGGAGCACCTTGCCCTCGACCCGCCCGCCGGGCGTGACCTCGTGCATACGGTTCAGCGTGCGCAGGAACGTGGACTTGCCGCAGCCGGACGGCCCGATGAAGGCCGTCACCGAACGCGGCTCGACGGTCATCGAGATGTCTTCGATTGCCTTGTGGGCACTGTAGTAAGCGGTCAGTCCGCTTACGTCGATTCGCTTGGCCATGGGATCTACTTCTTTCGCGGGGGTAAGTCTGGTCGCTGTATGGCCGCGTCAGCGACCGGTCTTCGGGGCCTTCCAGCGGGCGATGCCGCGGGCCGCGAGGTTGAGGATCATCACGATGATGATCAGCGTGAGCGCCGCGGCCCAGGCACGGTCGTAGGCCGCCGAGCTGCCGGCGCTCTGCGAGTACTGCTGGTAGATGTAGAGCGGCAGCGACGCCTGGGCGCCGTCGAACGGGTTGTTGTTGATGAAGGCGCTGCCCCACACCAGAAGCAGTACGGGCGCGGTCTCACCGGCGATGCGTGCGACCGCGAGCATCACACCAGTGGTGATACCACCGATGGACGTCGGCAGAACCACCTTCATGATGGTGCGCCACTTCGGGACACCCAGCGCCAGAGAGGCCTCGCGCAGCTCGTTCGGTACGAGCTTGAGCATCTCCTCGGTGGAGCGGACCACGACCGGCATCATCAGGATCGCCAGGGCGAGCGAACCGGCGAACCCGAAGGGCTCCAGGTTCAGCTGGAGCATGATGGCCAGGACGAACAGACCCGCGACGATCGACGGGATGCCCGTCATGACGTCGACGAAGAAGGTGACGGTCTGGGCGAGCCTGCCCCGCCCGTACTCGACCAGGTAGACCGCCGTGAGCACACCGACCGGCACGGCCATCACCGTGGCGAGGCCGACCTGCTCCAGCGTTCCGATGATGGCGTGGTTGATGCCGCCGCCGACCTCCGTGTCCGCGACCACACCCATCGAGTGGGTCAGGAAGTAGACGTCGAGCACCTTCACACCACGGCTGACGGTCTCCCAGATGACGGAGGCCAGCGGAATGACGGCGAGGAGGAACGCGACCCAGACGAGGCTGGTCGCGACCCGGTCCTTGGCCTGCCTGCTGCCCTCGACCTTGACGCCGAGCCCGTAGTTGACCAGGACGAACAGCAGCGCGGCGATGAGCGCCCACTGGATGCTGCTCTCCAGCCCGGCGGCGGCGCTGATGCCGAGGCCCGCGCCCACGGAGCCCACGGCGACCGCATACGGGGTCCACTTGGGAAGCCTGGCGCCCTGCAGAGTGCTGGCGGGGCGCTCGGGGCGCTTGTCCATGACGACGTTGCTCATGCGTTGGCCCCCGAGTACTCCTTGCGGCGGGCGATGATCGCACGGGCCGCGCCGTTGACCAGCAGGGTGATGACGAAGAGGACCAGACCGGAGGCGATCAGGGCGTCGCGGCCCAGCGGGGTGGCCTCACCGAACTTGCTGGCGATGTTCTGGGCGAACGTGCCGCCGCCCGGGTCGAGCAGGCTGGTCTCGATGAGGAAGGACGGCGAGAGAACCGTGGCGACGGCCATCGTCTCGCCGAGCGCGCGGCCGAGGCCCAGCATCGAGGCGGAGATCACACCGGAGCGGCCGAAGGGCAGCACCGACATGCGGATGACCTCCCAGCGCGTGGCGCCGAGGGCGAGCGCGGCTTCCTGGTGCATCTGCGGCGCCTGGCGGAAGACCTCGCGGCTCACGTTGGTCACGATCGGCAGGATCATGATCGCGAGCAGGATGCCGACGGTGAACAGGGAGCGCGCGGCGCCGCCCTGCCACTCGAAGATGCCGGTCCAGCCGAGGTAGGAGTCGAGCCAGCCGTAGAGACCGTTCAGGTGCGGGACGAGAACGAGGGCGCCCCAGAGGCCGTACACGATGGACGGGACGGCGGCCAGCAGGTCGATCACGTAGCTGATCAGGCCGCCGAGCTTGCGCGGGGCGTAGTGCGTGATGAACAGCGCGATGCCCACGGAGATCGGGACCGCGATCACCATGGCGATGATCGAGGAGACGACCGTGCCGTAGGCGAGGACCGCGATACCGAACTTCGGCGGGGTGTTGTTCGCGTCCCACTCGAAGGCGGTGAGGAAGTTGGCCTCGTCCTCGGAGATGGCGAGAACGGCACGGTAGGTGAGGAAGACCGCGATCGCGGCCATGATCACCAGGAGCAGGATGCCCGAGCCTCGCGAGAGACCGAGGAAGATCCGGTCTCCGGGGCGGGTGGCACCCCGTGCGTTGCGCTTCTCTTCGGCGGTCTGTGTGGTGGGGGGAGGAACTGGTGCGTCTTGAGTAGATATGTCCATTGGGTTCTCCGGTCTGCGGAACCTCGGGGTGCGGGCTCCAGGCGGCGGTGCACCGGACGGTGCGGCCCGCTCCGGTGGTCACCGGTGCGGGCCGCACGCTTGGGTCAGCTCAGGCCGGCGACGGTCGTGCGGACCTTCGTGATGATCTCTTCGGGCATCGGGGCGTAGCTGGCGTCCTTGAGGATGGCCTGCCCCTCCTCGCTGGCGAGGTAGGTGAGGAAGGACTTGGTGGCGGCGAGGGTCTCCGCCTTGTTGCCCTTCTCGCACGCGATCTCGTACGTCACGAGGGTGATCGGGTACGCGCCCTCGGCGGTGGGCTCGTAGTTCAGCTCAAGGGCGAGGTCCTTGCCCTCGCCGACGACCTTGGCCTCGGCGATCGCCTTGGTGGCGTTGTCGACGGTGGCCTCGACGGGCGTGGCCGCACCGGTCTTGACGTGGACCGTCTGGGCCTCCTTGGCGTACGAGAGCTCCATGTAGGAGATCGCGCCGGCGGTCTGGGTCACCTGCTGGGCGAGACCGGAGGAACCCGAGGCGGACTGGCCGCCCTTGGCCTGCCACGCCTTGCCGCCCTCGTACTTCCAGTCCGAGGCGGCAGCGGCCTTCAGGTACTTGGTGAAGTTGTCCGTGGTGCCGGAGTCGTCCGAGCGGTGGAACGTCTGGATCTTGGTGCTGGGCAGCTTCGCGTCGGGGTTCAGCTTCTTGATCGCTTCGTCGTTCCAGGTCTTGATCTTGTCGTCGAAGATCTTGGCCAGGGTCGGAGCGTCCAGGACGAGGTCGTCCACGCCCGGGAGGTTGTACGACACGGCGATCGGGCCGCCGACCATCGGCAGGTCGATGGCCTGGCTGTCCTTGCAGACCTCGGCGGACTTGGTGATCTCCTCGGCGTCCAGCGGGGAGTCCGAACCGGCGAAGGCGGTCTGGCCCTGGAGGAAGTTGGTGATACCGGCGCCGGAGCCGTTCGGGTTGTAGTTGATCCGAACGTTCTTGCAGGAGGCCGTGTACTGCTTCACCCAGGCGTCGACCGCGTTCTTCTGCGCGGAGGAGCCGGCCGCGAGCAGTTCACCCTTGGCGTCGTCACACTTGATGGCGCTGTTGGCCGCGGGCGCGCTCTCGTCGCCGCTGCCGCCGCCGGTGTCGTCGGAGCCGCACGCCGTCAGCGCCAGGGCGCCGGAGACGGCGACAGCACCGAGCGAAAGGGCGCGAAGCCGGTTCTTGCGCTGAAGCTTCACTTTCGGGAGTTCCTTCCAGGAGCCGCCGTCTACTGGCGGCGTGCGAAGTCATCGACTGATACGTGAGCGGGTCTCTGCTCGCACCACGCACCGGGTAAGGCCGAAATTAGGCAGAACAGGTGAAGCGGCCGATGGCCGTGGGTGAACGGAGGGTGAACCCCTGCCGTCAGTGCGGTGAGGTCACGGAACGCTCACGGGGAGAACACGTGAGGGTCCCGACTACCGGAACCACCTCCTTCGGAACCATCACTCCCCCCTTCCGGCCGCTTCTCACC
>NZ_LIQZ01000094.1 GCF_001418655.1 Streptomyces phaeochromogenes
CGCCGTCGGCGAGGCCGACGGGCCGCGGGCCGGCCTGGCCGCACTCGCGGCACTGGACGACTCACTGCCCCGCCACACCGCGGTGGCCGCCTACCTCCACGAACGCGACGGCGACCTGACGACAGCGGCACGCCTGTATGCCGAGGCGGCCCAGAAGGCACCCAACCTCGCTGAACGCGACCACCTCACCCGCCAGGCAGCCCGTCTCAACACCCGTCGGCCCCGCTGACTCCGGATTCAGTCGCTTCCGTCCGCGAGGACCTGGCGCGCCAGTGCCAGCAGGTCAGGGATGGCCGGGTGTCCGGGCCCCTCGCGCCAGGCGAGTACGACGGGAACGGTCGGCGCGTCCGCGAGTGGGCGGTAGACCAGCGAGGGGTGCGTGTAGTTGCTCGGGGTGGCCGATGTGGAGACCCCCAGAGCGCGGCCCGCGGCAATGGCGATGAACCATTCATCCGTGTTGGTCACCTCGATGGTCGCGACAGGCCGGGCCGTCGGCGGCCACAGGTCCATCGTCGTCGTGCCGGAAACGGTGTTGAGGGCGATCGGATGGGCAGCGAGGTCTGCCAGGGTGATCCGGGGGAGGGCCGCCAGCGGGCTGCCCGCAGGCATGACCACCACCCGCTCCTCCGAGAGCAGCGGCTCCGTGCGGAGCCCGGCCGTGGTGACCGCCCCGCGCAACAGGGCCGCGTCGACCTTGCCCTGCGTGAGACCCGCCGTACGGTCGTCGATACGGAGCAGCTCCAGCGGAATCCCGGGGCGTGTCTGGTCCCAGCGGCGCAGCAACGGGACCGTGTGGTCGCCGAGGGCCGCCCAGGTGTGCCCCAGGCGCAGCGGCCAGCTTCTCAACCCCCTGGGGTCGAGGGCGGTCTCGACGGCGGCGAGGGCAGCGAGGGCCTTGTCGCGGAAGGCATGGCCTTCGGCGGTCAACTCCAGGTGGTGCGTGGAGCGGTCGACGAGCCGCGCGCCCAGGTGGTCCTCCAGCTGGCGCAGAGTGCGGGAGAGCGCGGGTTGGCCCAGGTGGAGACGGGTGGCGGCGCGGGTGACGTTGCCCTCCTCGGCGATGGCGAGGAAGGCCCGCAGGTGCCGCAACTCGATGGTCATGCCTCGGGAGCATAACCGCGGTGGAATCGGCATTTCACGCGGTGCGTCCGGATCCATAGCGTGCAGGGCATGACATCCACCGAACACCACTCGACCGCGACGACAGCCGCGCCGGTTCTCGTTCGTCACCCCGCGGGGCGCGGCACCCTCGGCGGCGTCGGACTGGTACTCGCCGGGGCGGTGTCGGTGCAGTTCGGGTCGGCCTTCGCCGCGCTGCTGTTCCCCCGGGTCGGGGCGCTCGGAGTGGTTGCGCTGCGGGTGACGTTGGCCGCGGTGCTGCTGCTCGTCATCACCCGGCCCGGCCTGCGCGGATACTCGCGCGCCGACTGGGCGGTGGCCGGCGGGTTCGGCCTGGCGCTCGGCTGCATGAACGTCCTCTTCTACCAGGCGATCGACCGTATTCCGCTGGGGGCAGCGGTCACCCTTGAAGTACTCGGGCCGTTGCTGCTGTCGGTCGTCGTCTCGCGCCGCGTCGCCGGCCTGCTGTGGGCCGCTCTGGCGCTGGCCGGTGTCTGCCTGCTCGGCCGGGGAGCCTTCGCCCAACTCGACGTCGTCGGCGTGGCCTTCGCGCTGAGTGCCGGGGGAATGTGGGCGGCCTACATCGTGCTCAACGCCCGCGCGGGCGCCCGCTTTCCACGGCTGGACGCTCTGGCGATCGCGATGGCCGTCGCCGCTCTGGTCAGTCTGCCGCTGGGCATCGGGGCCTCGGGCGGGACGCTACTGGAACCGGGGGTGCTCGCTCTGGGCCTGGCGATCGCGATCATGAGCTCGGGGGTGCCCTACACCTTGGAACTGCTTGCCCTGCGTCGGCTGCCCGCGGCGACGTTCGCGGTGCTGACCAGTCTGGCGCCGGCCCTTGCCGCGATGGCCGGCTACCTGGTCCTGGACCAAGGGCTGTCGCCGTCGCAGTGCGCCGCGATCGCGCTGGTGGTCGCGGCGAGCGCGGGCGCGGTACGTACGGGCAGCCGCTGAGGCGAGGCCCCGCCGTGCCGCGGCGGATCCTGCTGGCCGCGACTCGGCCGCCGACCGAGAGTCTGCGCCCTTTCGCGCCGGCTCTGCAGCACATTGAACCCAGTCCGATTCGAGACCACAGGAGGCCGAAGTGCCCACATCAGTGCTCGACATGTCGATGTCGCTCGACGGATACATCGCCGACCCCAACGACTACCTCGGCGGCGAAGACGGTGAGCGCCTGCACCATTGGTCCGCTCCGAACGGGGAGCCAGGACAACTGTCCGCGCCCGCGAGGCAATTCGCGGACGAGATCATCGCGACCGGCGCCGTCCTCGCAGGCCGGCGGACCGCCGAGCTCATGGACCACTGGGGCGGCGATCACCACGGCGTCCCGATCTTCGTGCCCAGCCACCGCCCGCCCGGCCCGGCCGCCCGCTGGGGCTATCCGCTGGTGACGTACGTGGCCGACGGCATCGAAAGCGCGATGGCACAGGCAAAGGCCGCAGCCGGTGACCGGAACGTCCTCGTGCACGGCGCCTACACGGCCCAACAGGCGCTCGCAGCCGGGGTACTGGACGAGCTGCAGATCCACCAGATCCCGGTACTGCTCGGAGGCGGCCATCGACTGTTCGACGTCCTGCCGTCACAGATCGAGCTGGAGATCATCCAGGTGATCGACACACCGGAGGCGACCCATATCCGGTATCGGGTTCGCCAATGAGCTGGTCGATCAGCAGGGTGGGAGTGGTTGACCGGTGGCCGCGTACTGCTCGTGCTCGCGTTTCTGCGAGTTGGAGGGCCCGGACACACCCCCGCCCTGGCAGAACTCCGTGAGTCTGCCAGGGCGGGCCGAACCACTACGGGTTCCCGCGCGATGGGCTGGTCATGGCGCCGTCGCGATGACCGTCGGCCTCCGCATGGTCAGGTGGCGGAAGTCGGCGGTACGGGAAGGTGGTGTCCGGGAGGAGGAGCGGGTCAGCGGGTGACGGTGGTCCGGTGCTCCTTGAGCGCCTGGCAGTTGGAGTCGGTCACCTGCACGTACACGTTGTTGATGTGGCCGCCCCAGTCGACGCAGTGGGCCTTGCCGTACACGTAGGCCGGGCCCGCGTACGAGGTGTACCGCCCGTAGTCCTCCGCGCCTTCGTCGGTGTCGGGGACGTAGATCCAGGTGGACATGTCCACCGCGGTGCCGGGGTTGTTGCGGATGGTCGCGACGCAGTTCTCGCCGTTCGACGAGTTGTACGTCAGGTAGACGGTGCCCAACGAGCCGACGGGCGCCGAGTTCACGGTCTTGTAGCTGCTTCCGCAGACCTTCTGCGGTGTGGTGTTGGGCGCGGCGGAGGCGGGCGCCGCCAACGCGGTGGTGGCACCCATGGACAGGGCCGCCAAAGCGGCACCGGCCAGGACGGAACGGTTGAATCTCATATTTCCCCCTTGTGCTTCTTGCAGGCGTTTGCTCCTGCCTGGTGTGACACGCGGGGCATCCGAATGGTTGTGCACAGTTCGCGTGAGGATCCCGCATTGTGCCGTCGTGCCAGTTGGAGCCGCGGAATCGTGCTTCGGCCCAACAGACGCTGGGCGGCGGTCTGTTGAGCGGCATCGCTCCTCGGTCCCGCCTACCACGGCGGCCTGACCTCGCGGCGCTGGACGGCCGCCGTGCCTCCGAGATCGTCGAGGAGTTCGGCCAGCAGCGTGCGGGCGGCGTCGAGGGCCGTGGTGCCGAAGCGCTGCCGGAGGCGTTCTTCCTGTGCTGCCCGGGCGTGACGGGCCGCTGCGACGGCTTCGTGGCCGCGGGCGGTGAGCGTGACCCGGCGGATGCGGGCGTCGCGGGGGTCCGGGAGGCGTTCGGCGTAGCCGAGGCGCTCGAGTTCGGCGACTGCTTTGGAGGCGCCCTGCTGGGTCATGTCGAGCTTCTCGGCGAGGTCGCCGATGGTGGGGCGGGCGTGGAGGAGGTGCTGGAAGACGTAGCCGTGGGACATCCGCAGGTCGGGGAAGCCGTTGGCGGCGAGTTCCGCCTGGACGGCGGACGTGGCGGCGAAACCCACGAACAGGGCGAGGGTGCCGGTGTCGAGTTCGCGTGGGTCGAGTGGCTGTTGCATGGAGCCACTCTGCCATTTGACAACCTTGGTTGTGTAACTATGGTTGTTGATATGTCGGAGCTCAACGAGCACCCCAACGTCCGCACCGCGGTCCGCTATCACCAGGCGGTGGCCCGCTTCGCCGTAGGCGAGGAACTCGCCGCCTTCTTCCACCCGGACGCGGTCCATACGCAGCTGCCCAACGCCCTGTTTCCTGACGGCACCGTCCGCCCTCTGCCGGACCTGATCGCCGCCGCACAGCAGGGGCGAAAGTTGCTCGCCGACCAGCACTTCGAGGTGATCAACACGGTCGCCTTCGGTGCCCAGGTCGCCCTGGAAGTCACATGGTCCGGCACATTGGCCGTGTCCCTCGGCGATCTGACCGCAGGTCAGATACTGCGCGCCCACATCGCGGCGTTCCTCGAATTCCGAGACGGAAAGATCATCGCTCAGCGCAACTACGACTGTTACGAGCGCCTCGGCCCAGCGGCTCCGGGCGATAACGGTGGAGTCCGCAACGCCTTTGCTCTGGAACTGAGTTGATGGTTCCGAGCCCGGCCGGAACGGGCTTCCTACATGCCTATGGGCCGCAACCAGCAGTGCCGCAGCCGCGCCTATCGCGAAGTGCGTGAAGCCCGCATTCCTCGTCGTGGCAGGGCATGAGACGCATTGCCAAGGAACTGTGGACGGATAGCCAACGACATATGGAAAGCGGCCTGACACCCTCGTTCTGATTCGATCACTGCTGCTGCGGAAGGGCTTCTGATGGTCAATATGAGGAACCGGATCGCCATCCTGCTCGCTGCGACCGCCGTGATGGTCGGCGTCTCCCTCAGCGTCGGCGCAGGCACCGCCAGCGCGGCGTTCAACGTCACCTACACAGTGAGCCACTACGACGGCAACAAGTCGGCGACCATATACCTCTACCTCAACGGCGACTACGCCGGATACGTGAACTGGAACGCGGACCCGGACAGCTTCGGCACCCCCGGAGACGCGCTGCGGGCGTACGACGGCGCGGCCGACGGGTACGGCATCAAGGGGGCGACCATATGGCCCAGCAACAACGCCACCGAGCGCACGGTCTCGACATACGGACACGCCTACCCCTACTACACCGGGTGGAACACCGGCAACCTCACCGAAGGGACCTCTCTGGACCTCTACGGGTGCGTGGGGAAGTCCGCCGGGCCTGAAGCATGCGCCGGCCCCATAGACATCCGGGCGTAGGAGCGGTCGCCCATCCGGGCAGGTGGGGTGCGGGGGCAGGGAGCACTGAGCTGACAGCCCGGCGGCAGGAGATCGGTACACGGTGGCGACGCCTGCCGGCGGGCGTCAGGCTTTGCTTGCTCTGGCCCACTTGCGGGGGATTACCCGGTCCGGCCGACACTGACATGGGCGAGCACGTTGTCGGCCAGCTCCTGCGGGGGCAGTTCGCCGTCCAGGAACACGGTGTCGCCGGGCAAGGTGTCGACCGCGGCCGTGCACGGCCCGATCCTGTCCTTGCACCACTGCCTGACCTGTTCATCCTTGGCGGGATCGTCGGGGGTGAAGCTCCGTCCGTCGATCCGCTTCACCAGGACTTCCGGCGAGACGTTGAGGAAGAAGTGGTGGGCGACGATGCCCGCGTCCTTGAGCGCGCCGAAGATCTCGCCGACATACCCGGGATTGACGAGTGTCATGGGGACCAGGACGGGGCGTCGGTACTCCTGGACCAGGCCCACGGCCAGTTCCGAGACCTGCCGGCGCCACAGTCGCAGATCCTGGAAATCGCCGGTCGGCACCTCGATGATCTCGCGCAGCACATACCCGACCATCTCCGGGTCATAGACCAGCGCCTCGGGCCAACGTGGACGCAGTTCGTCCACCAGCGTGCTCTTCCCGCTGCCGAACGCACCGTTCACCCAGACGATCACACGCTTCTCCCACTTCGTCGTCAGCGACCCCCGTCCTGGGGGGACCGTGCCCCACATCACCTCGCGGCGCCAGGACGGGGCCATTCACAATGGCAGGTGATGGCCGAGTGATCGCCAACTCGGGCCCAAAACAACTGACATGAGTCCCGGCGGGGCCGGTGCACGTCATTTTTGGGTGACGTCTTTGGATGCTGCTCGGGCGAGCGTGTCCGCCACCGTTGTGCAGGTGAGTCGTGCCACGGAACGCAGCTCGGCGTCCGAGGTGCCGGCACGGCTCAGGACGGCCAGCGACTGGTTGACGGCGACGACGAACGTGGCGAGCTCGTCGAGGGTACGGGCGTCGGCCGATGAGTCCGCCAGTGCCGCGCGTACTCGTTGGCGCTGTACGTCGAGCAGGCCACGCACCTGAAGGCTGTTCTCCTCCTTGAGCGTCTGTGACTGCGTGGCGGACTGGGCGATGAGGCATCCCGAGGGGACCGACGGGTCGGCGATACGGCCCAGGACCACGTCGAAGAACGCCTCCACGGCGCGCACCGGATCACCCGGGTGTGCCGCGAGCGCCTGCTCGTACTGCGCGCCGTAGATCGACGCATAGCGGTCGAGGCACTGGCCGAACAGGGCGTCCTTGTTGCCGAACGCGCCGTAGAAGGAGCCGCGGCCGAGGCCAGTAGCTGAACCGAGAGCGTTCTCGCACGCGAAAGGCCGCGCGATGATCGACGACACGCCAGACGTCCGCGTACAGGCGGTTCCGCCCGTCGGCGGGTGCCGGGCGCCCGCTGGATTTTGGCTCGTAGCCGCGGAGTGCACCCTGGTCGTGCTGGGTGGGACGCTGCCGATTCCGCTGTATGCGCTCTGGGTGCCGAGCCGCCCCACTTGCCGTCCTTGCCTGAGCGACCACCGCCCTCAGCGGCTTCGTGCCTTTCTTGCCCGCTCCACGAAACCCCGTCAAGTCCCGCACGTCCTGCAAGTCCTGCACGTCCTACGACAAAGGATGGTCATGAGTCTGCTGCCCACCCACTTGCCCACGCCCGAAGGCCCCGGTTCCGTCTCTCAAGTGCCGAACCTCCCGGCTCGATTCACCGAAACCTTCACCAGCCGCCTACGTCGACACCGGTGACCTGCGCCTGCACGCCGTCACCGGCGGGGAAGGGCCTCCGCTGCTCCTGCTGGCCGGCTGGCCCCAGACTGGTACGCCTGGCGTCTCCTGATGCCGTCCTTGGCTCAGGACTTCCAGGTCGTCGCGGTCGATCCGCGCGGTGTCGGGCTGTCCGACAAGCCCCTCGGCGGGTACGACACCGGCACACTCGCACGCGACATGTGGCGCTGATGGACTCGCTCAGGCATCAGCGCTTCGCCCTGGTCGGTCACGACGTCGGAATGTGGACCGGCTACGCCCTGGCCGCGGACCACCCTGACCGGCTCGACCGACTGGTCGTCGCCGAGGCCGCGATCCCGGGGCTGTCTCCTTCACCGCCTCTCTTCGGCGGTCAGGAGGCAAACGACCACCTCTGGCACTTTGCCTTCAACCCCCTCACCGACGTCAACGAGCAATTGGTCAGCGGACGGGAACAGCTCTACTTCGGTCTCCAGTTCGCCACGAAATCCGCCAAGCCGCTGCCCGACAACGCCGTCCAGCACTACGTCGACACCCTCGCTGCCGACCCGGAAGCCCTGCGATCCGGCTTCGAGTTCTACCGCGCACTCGATACGACCATCGCTCAGAACCAGAAACGTCGGACCCGACGGCTGTCCCTCCCGGTCCTCGCGATCGGGGGCGCGGAGAACATGGGTACATCGGTCGGCGAGACCATGAAGCTTGGCGCCGACGACGTGGAGAGCCTCGTCCTCCCTGAGTGCGGCGACTACCCCGCCGAGGAAGCCCCAGAAGCGATGCTGACCGCGCTGACCGCGTTCCTGGCCCCATACCGGGACAGGTAGACCGCGGCAGACATCCCGACGGCACGGAGTCCCGGAGCCCGGCGGTCAAGAGCGACCTGCAACTCGGCGAGGGCCGACGGTACTTGAGGCACTGTCGAGCCCTTGGGTCTACACCGGCAGGTTGACCGCGGCGATGCCCTTGTCGGTGGCCACGTACACGTGCCGGTTGTCGACCACGGGCCGGTAGTCCGTCAGGACCGGCGTCTTGGGGAAGGTCAGCACCCGCTGCGGGGCGCCGTCGCGGTCCACGACGAACAGTTTTTCGCCGAGGAACGCGTAGATGAGGTCCTCGTGGACGGTGGGATCGCTGCCGGTCGCGCCGCTTTGGCCGTCCATCGTCCATGCCTCGGACCCGTCGTCGAAGTCGACGGCCACGAGCTTGCCGTACGACGTGTGGACGACCAGGCCTTTGGAACCGGCGCCGTGGGGCGGGACGACGGCGGTCCCGTTGAACTCGGCGGGCCGCCTGTCGGAGGATGCCGTCTGGAACCCCGACAGTCGTGTTCCCTTCTCCGCGTTGAGGGTGATCAGCTTCTCGGAGGAGACGGTCACGTAGATGACGTTCTCCGCCACGACCGGTGGCTCGTCCGCCGGGTCGGGCAGGGAGGCGCGCCAGGCCGGACTCCCGTCGGACCGGTATGCGCGAACCATGTGCTTCTTGGCGAACACGCCGGTGGTCACCAGCACCAGTTCGCCGGCCAGCACTGGAATCGTGTCGTATTGGTCCCCGGCGAACACGTGCTCCCAGCGCACGCGGCCACCGACATCCACCGCGCACAGCTTCTGTCCGTTGCCGTACAGGCAGTAGGCGCCGTCGTCGGTGGTCACGGCCGCCCCGACCGTGCCTCCGTACAGCGGTGGTTCGCCCAGATCCGTCTTCCACAGCTCCCTGCCGTCCGGAGACACGGCGTGCAGCTTGCCGTCCACGCCCCCGAAGTACAGGGTGTCGCCGTCGGGCGACAGCGCCACACTGGGCCCGGCGTTCTCGCTGAGCCTGGCGCTGCCGTAGGCCCAGTCCACGACCGCGGGTTGCGGCGTGGCCGAGGGACGTGCCGACGGCTTGGTGCCGCCGCCGGTGTCCTCTCCGCCGCCGCCCCGATCCCGCAGCCACAGCCACGCTCCGGTGCCGACGCCGGCGGCTGTCAGAGTCCCGGCCGCGAGCCCCTGAAGCAGCCGTCGACGGGACGGTGGTGCCGAAGGCGCGACGGCCGGCGCGCCGGTGACCGTCAGCGGAGCCAGGTACTCGACCCGGCTCTCCTGCTCCCCGGAGTCCCGCTCGGGAAGCCATCGCTCGACGCCTTCGGAGGATTCGGGCCCGACCGCGGCGGCCGTGTACCACCCCGGGTGCCAGCTCACCCGCAGCGACTCGGGCGTGTGGGCCACCGCCGACATCACCTCGCCCGGGGTGGGCCGTTCCTCAGGTTCCTCCCGCAGGCAGGGCTCGACGAGCCCTCGTATGTCTTCAGGGACCGTGGACAGGTCGAAGTCCCGGTTCATGATGCGCATCAGGATCACCGCGTCCTGGCCCTCGCCGTAGGGCTCACGCCCGGCTGCCGCGTACGCGAGGACCGTGCCGAGTGAGAAGACGTCGCTCGGCGGCCCTACGTGGCCGTTGTTGCGGATCTGCTCGGGCGAGACGTACCCGACCGAGCCGACGACGGTTCCGGTGCGGGTCAGCGCGGTCGCCTCCAGCGCCCGCACGATGCCGAAGTCGATGACCCGCGGCCCGTCCTGTGCCAGCAGGATGTTGGACGGCTTGAGGTCCCGGTGGACCATGCCCTGGCCGTGGATCGCGATGAGTGCCTCGCTGAGGGCGGCGGCCAGTGACCGCACAGCTTGCTCGGGCAGCCGGCCGTGGTCCAGGACGGCGTCGCGCAGATTCGGGCCGTCGATGAACTCCGAGGCCATCCAGGGCAGTTCGGCCTCGGTGTCCGCGTCGACGACGCGGGCGATGTACGTCCCGGGCCCGCCCACGGTCCGCGCCGCCCGCACCTCCTGACGGAAACGGGCCCGGAAGGTCCGGTCCTCGGCATGCTCGGCCCGCACCAGTTTGACGGCCAGCTGCCGGCCGGCGGGCGCTTCGGCGAGGTAGACCTCGCCCATGCCGCCCGCGCCGAGTCTGCCCAGAATCGCGTACGGGCCGATCCACCGAGGATCCGTTTCGCGCAGCGCCTGCACCTCGAACTCCCCCTGTTCGCCTGTGCGATTCGTACGGCCGCAGAAAGGGAGCGTATACGCCGGAACCCGTCTGGTCAGGGGTCGCTGCCGCAACTGGAACGGGTGCGCCCGATGAGGTTGACGGCCCCTCCTGAGCCGACGGACTGGACCTGGATCGGGAGCCGGAACCGGGCCGCCATGACGGCGGACAGTGCGCCGAGATGGCCGAAGTAGTGCGCACGGCCGAGGAGTTCGGGGGCCGGGACGCTGTCGCCCCACAGTGCCAAGCCCTGTGGCCGCTCCAACGCACTGGGTGCAGGTGAGGGCTGCCCGGCACTATCGCCGCGCCATTACATTAGCGCTGTTATATTAGCGCTGTGACAAATTCTGATCCCACTGCACGGCCCGATCCCTGGCAGGCGCTGCACAAGCTGCTGGCCGCCATGGACGCCGAGATCGAGCAGGTCTACGTCGAGCGTGGCATCGAGGGGGTACGGCCGCGGTTCGCCTATCCACTGATCCGGCTTGCCCATACCGGGCCACTGACCATCCGCGAGCTCGCGGAGTCCCTGGACCGCTCGCACTCCGCGATCAGCCAGACCATCGCCGCGATGCGCAAGGAGGATCTGGTCACCTCCGAGCCGGGGCCCGACGCCCGCACCCGGCGGATCGACCTGACCGAGCGCGGCCGGTCGCTGGTGCCGTTCCTGGAGGCCGAGTGGCGCGCCACCCACGCGACGGTCGCCGAGTTGGACGCAGAGGTCCCGTACGCATTGACCACTGTCGTCGAGGAGCTGCGGCGGGCGCTGGAGCACCGGTCCATGCGGCAGCGGATCCTCCACCACCTCGTCGAGCCACAGGGATGAGTCGGCAAGTCCGGTTCCTCGACACCCGACCGCTGCGCAGCAGCCGACCGTTCCGCGACCTGTGGATCGGCTCCTCGGCCGCCCAACTCGGAGGACAGATAGCCACCGTGGCGGTGCTGGCCCAGGTGTGGGACCTGACCGGCAGCCCGGTGGGCACCGGCGCCATCGGGCTCGCGACCGGTCTGCCGATGGTGCTGTTCGGGCTGCTCGGCGGAACGTTGGCCGACTCCGTCGACCGCCGTGCGGTGGTGCGGGTCACCGCCGTGGGCCAACTGCTCGCTGCCGCAGGGCTGTTGGCCCAGGCTCTGGCGGACAACCGAAGCGTGCCGCTGCTGCTCGCCCTGGTCGCCATGGGGACCGCGTGCGGCGCGCTCGGCGCCCCTGCCCGGCGTACGTTCCCGGTCCGGCTGCTCCCCTCCGACCAGGTCGCGGCCGGTCTCTCGCTGACAAACGTCTCCTTCCAGGCCGCGATGCTGGCCGGGCCCGCGCTCGCCGGGCTGATCATCGCCCGCTGGGGCTTCCCTGCCGCGTATGCCGCACAAGCCGTGACCGTCGCGGTCTCGATGCTCGCGGTGATCCGCCTCCCGGCCATGAAACCCGAGGGCGTCGACGTGGCGGGCGACAGGCGCCGGCCGGAACGCGGTGGCTGGGGGATCATCCTGCGCCGTCCGACGCTGTGGGGCTCGATGGCCACCGACCTGTCCGCGACGTTGCTCGCCATGCCCATCGCACTCTTCCCGCTGGTCAACGAAGTCCGCTTCGAAGGCAATCCGCAGACCCTCGGCCTGTTCCTCTCGGCCGTCGCGGTCGGGGGGATCACAGCAGGCCTGCTCTCCGGGACGGTGACGCGCTGGCGCCGTGGCGGCCTGGTCCAGCTGACCGCGGCCGGCGTCTGGGGCGTGGCGTTGGCCGGCTTCGGCCTGGCCGCGCCACTGTGGCTGGCGCTCGGCTGCCTGGCCGTGGCAGGCGCCGCCGACACCGTGTCCGTGGTCACCCGCAGTGCCCTGGTCCAGTTGGAGACCCCGGATGCGTACCGGGGGCGGGTTTCCTCCGTGGAACACGTCATCGGTGTCGCGGGCCCCGAACTCGGCAACTTCCGCGGCGGCCTGCTGGCGTCGGCCACCTCCGCCTCCTTCTCCCTCGTCGCCGGCGGCCTGTCCGCCATCCTGGCGATCGCCGCCGTGGCCGCGACCAACGACCCTCTTCGCGCCTACCGCACGCCGTCTGCTGCCACGGAACCAACTGCCCGCGGGGTTGCCGACGCGGCGACGGCTGCTGGATAGGTGGTCGGTGGTCGGGGTCGGTGGTCCAACGGTTTGTCCGCCGACTTCCCCTCGAAGACGTCGGGCAGGTGCGAGGCGGGTGTGCTGCCCCGTCCGGTCCGACGAGCGCATAGGAGCTTGAGAACCTGCGAACTTGAGAACTTGAGAAGCTCAGCGTTTCCGGGAACGGGAGCGGGAGCGGGAGCGCGGGTGGGGATGGGTACGGGGATGGGGGTGTGGAACGTGGTGCGGTTCGTGGACGTACCAGTAGCGACCGACGAGGGCGCCGCCGAAGACGACGAAGCCGACGCCGATGAGCCAGGACGTCACGATCAGGACGGTGCCTACCGAGCCGTACGAGACCGCGTTGCTCACGATGAGCGGGGAGAAGACGAGGGACGAGAACAGGCGCAGGCCGACCAGGCCGGCCAGCGTGGCGATGGCGCCCGGAAGGAGGGCGCGCCAGGGGACACGGCCGCCCAGCAGGAAACGCGGTGCCCACCAGAAGAAGAGCACGCCGAGCAGCGAGGACAGGCCGATCCGGCCCCATGAGCGCAGGGTTCCCGACCCCAGGACGGCCACGCTCTGCGCTTCGGCGAACAGGTAGGCCGTCAGAGCGACGAGCCACACCACGCGTCGCCATACGGTGTGCCAGCGCCCGGCCGGCAGGTCCCACACCTTTTCGTAACCGGTCTGGACGCTGCCCGCGAACGTGACGCCGAAGAGCGCGAGCAGCACCACGCTCAGGACGCTGGTCGTGCTCAGGACCTTGCCGGGTGCTGCGAAGAGATCCTGTACGGCATCGGCGGGGCGTCCGGACAGCCCCATTCCGTCCACGATCCACAGGGCGAAGCCGCGCTCCTGGATCGGAAGGGCCGCCGCGACCACGATCAGCAGCGGCGCGAGCGTCACCAGTCCGAGCGCCGCGAAGCCCATGGCCCGGTGCATCAGCTCGACTTCCTTGCCGCGCTGCCATATGTGCGTGCCCCTCTCATGGAGGAGGCGCCCCAGTTCGGCCGACCGGTGCCTGCGGTTGTGGAGATGCGTCCAGGTCCTGGTTTGGTCCGCGCTCCTGTTCCTGTCTCTGTCTCTGCCTGTGCCTCTGCCCGTGCCGGGTCGGCCGGGGTGAGCGGAGCTCCGAGAGTCCGGCGCCTCCGAATCTTCGGGCACCCCGGACTCTTCAGGCGCCCGCGAAGAGTCCGGAGGCCCCGTTGAGCCGGACGACTCAGAGGGCTCGGAGGGCTCGGAGGAGTCAGACGGGTCCGAAAGGCGGGGCATGTCCCGCGCTCCGCTCCGGTGCGAGAGTGTGACGACGGCGAGGATCACGACGACCGCGAGGACCGCGAGGGTTACGAGGGCCGAGGGGGCTGCGAGAAGCCTTCAGCAACGACGGCACGCCCGCGTCGCACATGTGTGGTCACCTCGTCCCCTGCTCCTGTTACCGCGCACCTCATGCCGCCTCGTCCCCGCACCGGGCGGCCCCGTGCATCACGAGCGGCTGCTTCCAGCGTGCCCCGTCACCTCCGGAAGCGCGACCGGCTCAGCGGCCTTGGCACCCGCTGGCCGCGGAACCCGTTCCGGGGGAAAGCCGGGCGGTCCGCGTACCCACGACCTGCCCCAAACAGGCTCACCAGGTACTGGAAGAGGGTGGGCGGCGCGTAGTGCGCTGAGGGTGGGCCGCGACGCCATCGGCTTCGAGCCCCGGTTGCCTCACAGATCCGCCCGCCCTAGGGTGAATGCGCTTTCATCTACATGCATGCATCAGAGAGACGGGGGCCCTACCCATGAACGGCATCGCATCGTGAACGCGATCCCCACGGTGTACGACGTGGCCGAACGCTCCGGTGTGTCCATCGCCACGGTGTCCAGGGTGTACCGCAGCCCCGACTCCGTACGCGCCGCCACCCGTGAACGGGTGCTGGCCGCGGCGGGAGAGCTGGGATACGTGCCGAGCGGCAACGCCCGCGGTCTCGCCAGCCGTTCGACCGGCGTCCTCGGCCTGTGCTTCCCGGACTATTCCGACCCGGACACGCTCGATGCCGAGGACGACGATGCCGCGATGCTCTACTCGGACCAGATCATCCGGGGCATGGAGCGCGCGGCCCGCCGCCACGGATACGCCCTGCTGATCGCCGCCTCCCTCGAAGGCGGCCCGGAGAACCTCGTGGCCCAGGTGGCCGGCCGCGTGGACGGCTTCGCGGTGATGGCCCGCACGGTGCCGACCGAGGAGCTCGAAGCGATCTCCCGGCGTCGGCCGGTGGTGATGCTGGCCGGTCCCCGCGCGAAGGACCCCTCGCTCGACCATCTCGACCACGTCGAGGTCGCCAACGAGGACGGCCAGTACGAGCTGACCCGCCACCTGGTCCACGACCACGGGCTGCGCCACCTCGCCTACGTGGGGCTCGTCGACGAGTCCCCGGACGTCGAGGCGCGTTTCCGCGGATTCCGCCGGGCCTGCCACGAGGCCGGGATCGAGGCCGCCGCCGCGCCGGCACTGCGCATGCCGATGATGACCCAGGCCGAAGGCGCCCGCGCCGCTCACCTGCTGTGCGAGGGAGACGGCGACCGGCCCGAGGCGTTCGTGTTCGCCAACGACCAGATGGCGGTGGGCGCCCTCCAGGCGCTCGAACGCCGTGGCGTACGCGTGCCCGACGACGTAGTGGTGACGGGCTTCGACGGCATTCCGTTGAGCCGCCTGGTGCGCCCTGCCCTGACCACCGTGCGCCAGCCGATGGTGCGCATGGGGGAGGAGGCCGTCGACCTGCTGGTACGACGGTTGAGCGGACAGCCGCCCGAGGAGCCGGTCTCGCTGATGCTGCCGGTCGGCGTCGTCCGCCGGGCGAGCTGCGGCTGCGACGAGGCGACGACTCCTTCGACGGCGACCCCTTCGACGATGACCGGCTGATCGCCGCCTCCCTCATGGTCGGTCGCCGCCCACCTGCCTGCGAGCGACCGGCCGGCTGACTCCCGGGCACCGACTCACGCTCACCGCGCCCGGCCGAACTCGGCCCTTCCGCGCGGAGGGGGAAGGCGGCGGCCCTGGGGCTGGGGATCCACTGCCGATGGGCCGACTGCTGCCTCAGCGGAAACTCCCTCGGCGCCACTCCGCAGCGAGCGGTTCCCGCCCCTCGGCACGGTCAGCCGGTGAGCCGGTCCGATCTCCGAGAACCAGTCCTCCCCAGTCCTCCCCAGGGCGCCCCCACCGCCCGATCCCGGCACAGAAGCTCTCACCGAGACGCAGCGCGTCGGCGCCGATCTCGCCGCGCCCGCCGTAGCCGTCTCCGGTCACGAAGCCGTGGTGGGCGAACGACTCCCTCGGACGGTAGCGCCAGCAAAGCCCGCACCTGCCACCGAGCCTGCGGCGAGCCTCCGAGAGTTCACGCAACCATCTCGTGGCGAGAGCCCTGGATCACAGATGCTTTCCCCACACACTGATCCGTTTTACGTTGCTCTCGCACAGTCCCTTCGCGGTCGGCGCCGTGTCCCCGGGCAGTGCGGGCCGCCCGTCGGATGTCCCTCTCGTTACGGGAGTGTGACCAAGGCCCCTCTTGCCAGGCCCGGAATCGCTGCAACAGAGTGATGTATGCGCTTACAGGCAGCGCATACATCACTGCTCAAGGAGGAGCCGCCCATGAACCGCGCCGTCGCAACCGGGTCGATCGCACTCACCCTGGCGTCTGCGCTCACCCTCACCGCATGTGGCGGTTCGGGTGGCGCGGGCGTGGCAGCAGACGCCAAGCAGACCCTGACCGTGTGGGCGATGGGCACGGAGGGGGAGAAGCTCGGCGACGTCGCCAAGGAGTACGAGAAGTCGCACTCCAACATCACGGTCAAGATCACCCCGATCGGCTGGGACGTGGCCCATCAGAAGCTGGTCGCCGCTGCCGCCGCCGGGAAGCTGCCCGACGTGATGCAGATGGGCGGGAGCTACCTGGGCGAGTTCGCCGACATGGGTGTCCTGGAGCCGGTCGACACGAAGACCTTCCGCGAGGGTGACTTCTTCCCCGCCGCCTGGCAGCAGGGCTCCTACGACGGCAAGACCTACGGCGTCCCCTGGTACGTCGACACCCGCGTGCTCTTCTACCGCACCGACCTCGCCACCAAGGCAGGCATCAAGAAGGCCCCGGCCACCATGGCCGAGCTCCAGAGTGCCGCCGAGGCCTACCAGAAGAAGGCCGACACCAAGTGGGGCCTGTCCATCCAGCCGGGCGGGCTCGACACCGTACAGAGCTTCTACCAGTTCCTGTACTCCGCCGGCGGCGCCATCATCGACGACAACGGCAAGGCCGTCGTGAACTCCGACGCGGCCGTCAAGGCGCTGGAGAACTACGGCAGCTACTTCGACAAGGGCCTCAGCGAGAAGTCCGTACGCCCCGGATACGACGTCACCAAGGACTTCAACTCCGGTGCCGTGCCCATGTTCTTCGGCGGCCCCTGGTTCACCAACCTCCTCGACGAGAACTACCCCGACATCAAGGGCAAGTGGGCCATCGCCCCAGTTCCCGCCGACGAGGGGTCCGTGTCCATGGCCGGTGGATCCAGTCTGGCCGTCTCCGCCGACAGCGACCACAAGGCCGCGGCCAAGGAGCTCGTCTCCTACCTGACCGGAGCCAAGGGCCAGTCCGACTGGTTCGAGCGCACCAACGACCTGCCCGCCAACACGGCCGCCTGGAAGACCGGCGAACTCGCCACCGACCCCACCATGCAGGTGTGGCGGAAGCAGATGGACACCGCCCGCACCACCCCCTCCCAGCCCAAGCTGACCGAGATCACCTCCAAGGTGGACACGGCCATCGAGTCGGTCACCCAGGGCAAGTCCTCCGCGAAGGCCGCGCTGGACAAGGCCCAGTCCGAGATCGAAGGCCTCGTGCAGTAGAAGGCAGTAGGAGAGCGTCCCCTCATGTCCCTCACCACAGGACCCGCCGTCCCCCAGGCGGCCGTCGACAAGAGTCCCGACAGCGGCGGGAAATCCGGTCGCGCTCGCCGAGGCCGCCGATCACTCAGCAAGCACAACCTGACCGGATGGCTGTTCTCCACGCCGTTCCTGGTGCTGTTCGGCGTCTTCATGCTCTTTCCGATCGTCGCCACGCTCCTGATGAGCTTCACCGACTTCGGCGCCCGCAACGTCACCCGCCCGCTGGAGGCGGAGTTCGTCGGCCTGGACAACTACACACAGCTCTTCCAGGACGACAAGTTCCTCAAGGCCCTGTTCAACACCGCCTACTTCGTGGTCGTCGGCGTCCCCGCGACCATCGTCCTCGGACTGCTGGCGGCGATCCTGCTGAACAACGGCATCGACAGAGCCCGTACGTTGTTCCGGGTCGGTTTCTACGCGCCGGTCGTCACGACCATCGTCGCCGTGGCCGTCGTCTGGCGCTTCGTGCTCGACCCCTCCGACGGACTGATCGCCTCCCTCGCCTCCGAAGTCGGCCTGACGGCACCGGACTTCCTCGGCTCGGAGACCTGGGCCATGCCGTCCCTGATCACCATGGCCGTATGGCGGAATCTCGGCACCGTCATGGTGCTGTGCATCGCCGGCCTCCAGGCGATCCCGGTCGATGTCCGCGAGGCGGCCCGCCTCGACGGTGCCGGCGCCTGGCAGGAACTGCGCCGCATCACCGTCCCGCTGCTGCGGCCCACCCTGCTGTACGCCACGGTCATCACCACCATCGGTTACCTCAACGTCTTCGAGGAGCCCTTCGTGATGACCCAGGGCGGTCCCTCCGACTCCACGCTGACCGTGTCGCTCGACATGTACCGCGAGGGCTTCAACTTCTTCCACATGGGCTACGCCAGCGCCATGGCGTACGTCCTGTTCGTCGTGATCATGGGCATCACGGTGCTCCAGCTCCGACTGCTGAAGGACAACACCCGATGACCGCCGACACGGCCACCAAGGCCCGGACCCCCCGCCGCACCGGACGGATGCGCACCCCGCTGCTCTACACGATCGCCTCGGTCGCGCTGCTGGTGATGGCCGCCCCGTTCCTGTGGATGGCGCTGTCCGCGTTCAAGACGAAGCAGGACCTCACGGCGAGCCCGCCCGTGTGGATCCCCTCCCGGTGGACGCTGGACAACTTCACGGCCCTGCTCGACCAGCTCGACATGCCGCAGTACTTCCTCAACTCGCTGATCGTGGCCGTCCTGGTGACCGTCAGCAACCTGCTGTTCTGCTCCATGCTCGGCTACGCGCTGGCCAAGCTCGACTTCACCGGGCGTTCCAAGGTCTTCGCGATCGTGCTCGCCGCCCTGATGGTGCCCGGCAACCTCATGATCCTGCCGCTGTACGTGCTGATGAACGGCCTCGGCCTGATCGACACGTACGCCGGTCTCGTACTGCCTTTCGCGGCCGGTGCGTTCGGGGTGTTCCTGATGCGTCAGTTCATGCTCTCC
The DNA here is from genome assembly GCF_001418655.1 of Streptomyces phaeochromogenes. Lineage (GTDB taxonomy): Bacteria > Actinomycetota > Actinomycetes > Streptomycetales > Streptomycetaceae > Streptomyces > Streptomyces phaeochromogenes. The sequence goes on from NZ_LIQZ01000094.1 coordinate 18,666, forward strand.
GTGCCCGACGAGCTGCTGGAGGCGGCCCGCCTCGACGGGGCGGGGGAGTGGTACATCTTCTGGCGGATCGTGATGCCGCTGGTCAAACCCGCTCTCGCAACCCTGACGATCTTCACCTTCCTCGGCTCCTGGAACAACTTCATCTGGCCCCTGATCGCCACCAACGACCCGGACAAGTACACCCTGCCGGTGGCGTTGGCGACCTTCGCCAACGATCCCAACCGCACGGTCGGCGGCGGCAACGGCATGCTCATGGCCGGCTCACTCCTCGTCGTACTCCCGGTCCTGGCCGTCTTCATCGTCCTGCAACGGCACTTCACGCAGGGCATCGCCACCGCAGGCCTGAAGTAACCCCCGCCCGGCGCCTCTTCCCTCGGCCTTCCTGCACCTGCTCCTCCCGGCCTCCCGCACCCGCCGGTCGCCTCGCCGCGACCCCCGGGCCGGTCGCCGTGCCACCACCCCCACACCAGAAAGACAGAAACGGACGATGACGCACACCACCACCCGCTTCCCCGACGGCTTCCTGTGGGGCGCCTCCACCGCCGCCCACCAGATCGAGGGAAACAACGTCAACAGCGACTGGTGGCGCAAGGAGCACGACCCCGCCGCCGGGATCGCCGAACCCAGCCTGGACGCCTGTGACAGCTACCACCGCTGGGAGCAGGACATGGACCTGCTCGCCGAACTGGGCTTCACCGACTACCGGTTCAGCATCGAGTGGGCACGCATCGAGCCGGTCCGCGGCACCTTCTCCCGCGCGGAGATCGCCCACTACCGCCGTATGGTCGAAGGAGCTCTCGCCCGCGGGCTGCGTCCCATGGTGACCCTGCACCACTTCACCGTTCCGCAGTGGTTCGAGGACTTCGGCGGCTGGACCACCGACGGCGCCGTCGACCTCTTCGCCCGTTACGTCGAGGAGTGCGCGCCCGTCATCGCCGACGGTGTACGGCATGTGTGCACCATCAACGAGCCGAACATGATCGCCGTCATGGCGGGAGCCGCGAAGGCCGGAGACAAGGGCTTCCCGCCCGCGGGCCTGCCCACCCCCGACGAGGAGACCACCCGCGCGGTGATCGCCGCGCACCAGACGGCCGTCAAGACCATCCGTGCCCAGCACCCCGACGTCGAGGTGGGCTGGACCATCGCGAACCAGGTCTATCAGGCCCTGCCCGGCGCCGAGCAGGTCACCGCCGACTACCGTCACCCCCGCGAGGACGTCTTCATCGAGGCCGCCCGTGGCGACGACTGGATCGGCGTGCAGTCCTACACCCGCACCAAGATCGCCTCCGAGGGTCCCGTCCCGGCCCCCGACGACGTCGAACGCACCCTGACGCAGTGGGAGTACTACCCGACCGCTGTCGGCCACGCCCTGCGCCACACCGCCGAGGTCATCGGCGACGACACACCACTGATCGTCACCGAGAACGGCATCGCCACCGCGGACGACAGCCGTCGCGTCGACTACTACACCGGCGCCCTCGGCGCGGTCGCCGCCGCCATCGAGGACGGCCTGAACGTCCAGGGCTACCTTGCGTGGAGCGCCCTGGACAACTACGAATGGGGCTCCTTCAAGCCGACCTTCGGACTGATCGCCGTGGACCCGACCACCTTCGAGCGCACCGCGAAGCCGTCCGCCGTGTGGCTCGGCAGCCTGGGCCGCGACCGCGCCCTGCCGCGCACCGAGTCCTGACACCCCTCAAGACCCGGGAGCCGGCCGGCACCTGACACCGGCCGGCTCCCGTCCCCCCTCGCACGCGTACGGACCCGCCCCTCCGCACCACAATCCGGCACTACCGCACCAACCGCGCACCACGGACACGCACCCTTCCGCCTGCCTGCCTTCCCACAGCACAGGAGTCAGAGCCGCATGAACCGTCGTAGCTTCCTCACCGCCGCCGCAACCACTGCCGCGGCCACCTGCGCCACGTCCCTCACGGCAACCACCGCCACAGCAACTACCGCCACCGCGGCGAACGTCGCCCCAGCCGTACGGACCGACGCGGAACGCCGGCTGTTGCGCGACTGGTTCGTCGCGACCCACCGCTCCATGGAGGCCATGACGACCGAACTCGGCCTGGCCGCCGACAAGATCGACGTCAGCGGGAGCGGTACGCCGGTGCCGTCCGCGCAGACCTCACCGACCAACATCGGCTGCGGTCTGTGGTCCACCGTCGCAGCCGCCGGACTCGGCGTCATTTCCGCCGCCACCATGCGCCGTCGGCTGGCTCGCACGGTCGCCGCCGTGGAACGCTTGGAGCGAGCCCACGGCTTCTGGTTCAACTGGTATGACGCGCACGACGGTTCACTGCTGACGACCTGGCCGGAGACCGGCGACCCCGTGCGTCCGTTCCTGTCCAGCGTCGACAACGCGTGGCTGGTGACCGGCCTGCGCATCGCCGCGCACACGGACCCCGCCCTGCGCCCCCGCGTCGCCGCCCTCCTCGCCGACGCCGACTGGTCGTACTACTACACTCCCTACGACCCGGCCGACCCGGTCGCCGGCCCCGGACAACTGCGTGGCGGCTTCTGGCCGGACAAGCCGGGCAAGGGCGAACCCACCGGCCACCACTACGGCGCCCTCAACACCGAGCCCCGCATGGCCAGTTACCTCGGCATCGCCGACGGCTCACTGCCCACCGAGCACTACTGGCACCTGATGCGCACCCTGCTTCCGGGAGCGGGCCAGGAACAGGAACCGCAGGGCGAGTACGTCGAGATCGACGGCGTACGCGTCTGGGAGGGCCACTACACCTACCGGGGCCGGAAGCTCGTTCCCACCTGGGGTGGCTCCATGTTCGAGGCGTTGATGGTCCCGCTGTTCGTGCCCGAACCGGAGTGGTCCCCACGCTCCTGGGGCACCACCCACCGTCGCTACGTCCGCAGCCAGATCGAACACGGCCTGATCGAGGAGGACTACGGCTACTGGGGCTTCTCCCCGGCCTCCATCCCCGCCGGCGGCTACCGCGAGTACGGGGTCGACGGGATAGGCATGCAGGAGGAGGGCTACAACTCCCTGGGCGTCGTCACCCCGCACGCCTCCTTCCTCGCCCTGCCCCAGGCCCCGGCCGAGGCCCTCACCAACCTCCGCGCCCTCGACCGAGCCTTCGGCGCCTACGACGACCGCTACGGCTTCCGCGACTCCGTCGACGTCACCACCGGTCGCGTAAGCGACTTCGTCCTCGCCCTCGACCAGGGCATGATCACCGCGGCCATCGCCCAACACCTGCACCCGGGCCTGCTCCAAACGCCGTTCCGCACGGCGGGCTTCCACACCCGCGTACGCCCGCTGCTCGGCAAGGAGCGGTTCTCCCTTTAGACGGGAGGGGTATCGCCGCCGGGCCATGAGCGGATTTCCTCCGCTGCTCGACCTGGCGTCGGTACTGCGGGTTTCCACTTACTCAAGGTGCAGAGCTGCCAAGCGTGGCAGTCGGCGAGACATTTCGTCTTGGTCATCGAAGTTGAAGTCCCAAGCCAGGTCCAGGTCCAGGTTCGGGTATCGGATGGTGAACGCGTCGTCAGGGAGTCGCTTGCCGGTCGCCGTGATGTGTGCGTTCCAGGCGATGGTCAGCGTCTCCTCACAATTGAGATCGATTCCGTCGGCCGCTGCAGCTCGCACGGCGGGCATGTCTGCGAGGGCATCGGGGTCAGCCCCTATGCGCTCGAAGACCTCGCGTCCCTGCGCGATCAACCAGCCACGGAAGTAGTCGAAGCCGTCGTCGGAGCATCCGCCGTTGACCGCGTAGGCAGCGGCCCACAGAGGATTCGTGTAGGAGTCGGCCATCAGGTTCCACAACACCTGCTGAGCGGCGACGATCTCCTCGGCCGGGTGCGTGGCCAGCAGCGAGGTTGTGCGGCGGGCAACCTCTTCCGCGTCGTTCGGGTCGGGTGTCTGGTTGCGGGCTGCCTCGATGAGCTGCCAGAACCGCTGTGTGTTCATGGCTGCAGAGCATGCCAGGAGGCACTGACAACGCACTGGAGCCGGAAGGCCGGCCTGCCGGAACTCCCACGTTGCCTGTTCAGCTCCGCGGGACATCCCTGACGAACACGATCCCGTCGCTGTTCGCCAGGTGGGCCGGGTCGAAAGGGGCGTAGCCGAACCAGGGGGAGACGCGGGGTGCGGGGACGGTGTTGCCGAGGGCGGTGGTCAGTCGCGGGGCGTTGATGACGTAGCGGTCGTCCGGGAGTTCGTAGAGGAGGCCTTCGAGGGTGTTCGGCGGTGGGGTGCCCACTCCCTGGTGGCGGATCGTGCCGAGGGCCGTGGCCACGAAGGCGTACTCCTTGCCGAGTCGGGCGCTCACCAGGGCACCGGCGCTCCACCACTCCACCCGTCCCTGCCACATCTGCATGGAGCTCTTCTCCCGCTGGAGGTGGGAGTTTCCGGCATGGACGAGTGCCGGTCCCCGGGCGGCGACGGCCAGGAGGTTGTGGGACATCATCAGGTCCCGCAGCGCGCACAGCCGTGTCATGCGGGCCGGTGAGGTGTCGGCCATCGAGTGGTGGTAGCGCAGGAGGCCGGTCGCGGTGCGTCCGTACAGGCGCGCCCGGTCCAGGTCGTCCCGCGAGGTCGTCGAGATCAGGTGCGGCGTCTGTGCATCCAGCAGTGCCACCAGGTCGTCGGCGAGCAGCCGGAGCCGACCGGCCTCGGCCGACTGACCCACGGACTGGGACGGGTCCAGCATCGCGGCGGGATCGGTCCACCGGTCGTCGGCGCCGAGCAGGTGGTCGAGTGTTTCCGCGGTGCAGGGCAACAGGTCCGCGTCCACCCAGGTCGAGAGGTAGTCGTGGAGTCCGGTGAGTGCCTGCCGGGGGCTCGCGGCGGCCGTGATCTCCAGCGGGCCGTCGAAACCCGCGAAGCGGAGCCGCTCGGACGCGGGCCGGCCCTCGTTGTGGGTGCGCATCCAGCGTACGAGCTCGCGGTTGGCCGCGGACGCGCCCCAGCCGTGGCTGAATCCGTGCTCCATGACCTCGTCGAGAGTGCCCGTGCCCGAGGTGACGTAGTCGTCCACGACCAGGCCCATCATGCAGTCGCTCTCGATCGCGATCGTCCTGTAGCCCTCCTGCTCGACGAGCTGTTGGAAGAGTTCGTTGCGCAGGTCGAGCAGGGTGTCCTCGCCGTGGGTGGGCTCCCCCAGCGCGAGCAGGCGAGGGCGGGCCGGAAGCAGCCTCATGACGGCGGCAGCGTCGAAAGCGTGGACGGCATGGACGGCGTCCTTGATGTCAGTAGCCATGCCTTAAACGGTATCGTTGAACCATCGGTTGAAACTTTTTCGCGATATCGGCAGGGTCATGGGGCGAAACCTTCAAAACGGTGAGCGGCTCAGGCCGGTTGATCTGGCGCGCGGGCACGGTCTGTCCACGCAGGCGGTCAGGAACTACGAGGAGGCCGGCATCCTGCCGGCAGCTGACCGCACACCCGCCGGATACCGGACCTATACCTCTCTGCACGCGCGGGCCCTGCGCGCGTTTCTCGCCCTCGTGCCCGGCCACGGCCATCAGACGGCGACATCGATCATGCGGGCCGTGAACCAGGGCGAGGTCGATGAGGCGTTCCGTCTCATCGATGACAGCCACGCCCAACTCCTCGACGACCGGCGGACCCTCCAAGCCGTGGAGAGCGCCCTCCGCGACCTGGAGCCCACCGCGGCGCCGGAGCCCGATGTGGCTTCTGGGCCCGACGCGAGTTCCGGGCTCGCCGACAGGTTCATCGGGCCGCTGGCGGAAGAGCTCGGGATCCGGCCCGCGACCCTGCGCAAATGGGAGCGCGCCGGGCTGATGCGTCCGCGCCGAGACCCGATGACCGGGTACCGCGTCTACGACGAGTCCGACGTACGGGATGCCCGGCTGGCCCACCAACTCCGGCGGGGCGGCTACCTGTTGGAGCAGATCGCTCCGCTGATCGCCCAGGTACGGTCGGCCGGCGGGCTGGAGCCGCTGGAGGCCGCGCTGTCCGACTGGCGAGGCCGGGTATCGGCCCGCGGGCGCGCGATGCTGACCGGGGCCGCCGAGCTGGAGGCGTACCTCCGCGAGCGCGGATGAGCCGCCGGACGTCGGGCGACGAGAGCAATGGCCACTGCGCCACCGGGCGTATCGGGGAGCCGGAACGAGTACCGGCTGGGACGCAGACGCAGACGTGGATGCGGACGTAGACGTGGACCTGGTCGCGCTGTCGCGGGTCCGGCCGTCAGCGGCGTCGTAGTGCCGGGTCGAGCAGGGCGGGCGGAGTGTCGTTCTTCTCGTGTGCGGCCAGGTCGGTGCCGGGGGCGACGATGGTGTCGATGGCATCCAGTACGTCGGCCGTGAGCACGGTGTCGGCCGCGGCGAGCTGCGAGTGCAGATGGTCCAGCGTGCGGGGACCGATCAGCGCACTGGTCACGGCCGGGTGCGCGGTCACGAATCCGAGCGCGAGCTGGATCATGGTCAGGCCGGCCTCGTCGGCGACTTCGGCCAGCTGCTCGACGGCGTCGAGCCTCGCCCGGTTGGAGGGGATCGCGGTGTCGAAGCGCTGCGGCATGAACGCCGAGCGGCTGGTGGTGATGTCCCGGCCCTCGCGGATCGCACCCGACAGCCAGCCCGAGGCCAGCGGGCTCCAGGCCAGCACGCCGAGCCCGTACTCCTCGGTCACGGGCAGGACGTGGGTCTCGATGCCGCGCTGCAGGATCGAGTAGCTGGGCTGTTCGGTGACGTAGCGGCTCAGGTGGTGCTCGCGGGCGGCCCACTGTGCCTGCACGATGCGGTACGCCGGGAAGGTCGAGGAGCCGAAGTACCGGATCTTTCCCGCGCGTTGGAGGTCGGTGAGGGCCGACAGCGTCTCCTCGTCGCCGGTGGTCGGGTCCCACCGGTGGATCTGGTAGAGATCGACGTGATCGACACCGAGGCGGCGCAGGCTGTTGTCCAGCGAGGTGACCAGCCAGCGGCGCGAGCTGCCCCGATGGTTGCGCTCGTCGCCCATGGGCAGGGTCGCCTTCGTGGCCAGCACGATGTCGTCGCGGCGGCCGGCGATGGCCTTGCCGACCATCTCCTCGGACTCGCCGCCGCTGTACGCGTCGGCGGTGTCGATGACATTGATCCCGCCTTCGAGGGCGGCATCGACGACTGCGGTGGCCTCGTCCTGCGTGGTGCGCCCGATCCTGCCGAAGTTCATCGCGCCGAGCGCGAGGGAGCTGACCTGCACACCGGTGCGGCCCAAGGTGCGGTACTGCATGACCGTGATCCTCCATTGCGGGTGAAGCGTGGTGTCACTGCATGGCTTGGTTGTCGGGCCCCTGCTCTGGCATCATGAGCAAACGGAACCTCGTTCCGGAACGATACGGAACATTGTTCCGTTTAGCAAGCTCGACGGTGGAGCGACAGCGGAGGGAGACGCGGTGAACGACAGCGACGAGGGCGCGGGGGGCGCTGCCCAGTCCAAGCGGAAGGACGCACGGCGCAACAAAGAGACCCTGCTCGACGCTGCCGCCGCGGTCTTCGTCACGTCGGGGGTGGAGGCGCCGGTACGTGACATCGCGGCCAAGGCAGGCGTCGGGCTGGGCACGATCTACCGCCACTTCCCGACTCGGTCGGATCTCGTCATCGCCGTGTACCGGCACCAGGTCGACGCCTGCGCCGAGGCCGGCCCGGCCCTGCTGGAGAGCAGCCCGACACCGCACGCCGCCCTCGCGCGGTGGGTCGGCCTCTTCGTCGACTTCCTGGTCACCAAGCACGGACTCGCTGCCGCGCTGCAGACCGACAACGCCGGTTTCGAAACGCTGCACGCCTACTTCCTCGACCGTCTCCTGCCGGTCTGCACCCAGCTCCTCGACGCTGCCGCCGCGTCCGGCGAGATCCGTTCCGACCTGACCGCCTACCAACTCATGCGCGGCGTCGGAAACCTCTGCATCGGCGCCGACGGCGATTCCCGCTACGACGCACGTCGACTGGTCGAGCTCCTCGTCGCGGGACTACGCCAACCGAACTGATCGTGGCAGCCGTGGACGACGGGCTCTTCGGATGGCCGAGGGCGCGCCCTGCCGCGATGAGTTTTGGCGGCGTCGCGAGTCTGTTCCGGTGAGCGTCGTAGACATCGTATGGACGTCGCATACATGTCGCACAGACGTCGTACGGCGCTGCCCCGGCACGAGACTCCACGGAGGACACCATGACGACCACGCCCGGCACCGCGAGCAGCGACCTCCCCGGCAAGCCGCCGGTCGTCGACCTGGCCGCCTGGCGGACCGCACGTGATGAGCTGCTGGTCCGCGAGAAGGCGCACACCCGCGAGGGCGACGCGATTGCCGCTGCCCGGCGGAGGCTGCCGATGGTGGAGCTCGACGGGACGGTCGAGGTCGTCGGGGCCGACGGCCCGGCCCCGTTCCTGGACCTGTTCCAGGGGCGCGACGAGCTCGTGGTCTACCAGCACATGTGGTACGACGGCGCGCCGCACCAGGGGCAGTGCGAGGGCTGCACCACCACGGCCTGGCACGTGAAGGACGCCGTCTACCTCAACGCCCGGGGCGTCTCGTACGCGGTCCTGACCTCGGGAGCGTGGGACGAGGTGGCTCCGTACGTCGAGTTCATGGGTTACACCCAGCCCTGGTACTCGGTACGGGGCGTGGAGGCGCCGGTCGGCGGAGACATGGGGCACATCGCCTGCTTCCTGCGCGACGGCGACCGCGTGTTCCTCACCTACTCCACGACAGGCCGTGGCAACGAGCCGGTCAACGGGTCCCTCAGCCTGCTCGACATGACTCCCTACGGCCGTGGCGAGGCCTGGGAGGACAACCCCGAGGGCCGGTCCGCGATCGGCGAAGTCCGTGAGGGGCACCCGTCCGTGGGCCAACAGGCCTGCTGGTACTGGCGCTCGGACGCGGACGGCATCGCCACCTGGGGCCCGACCAGCCGCCCCGTGCCGCAGTGGACCCGCCCCGGCGCGACCCCGGCGGAGACCCTCGGCCGCCAGGGCCACCACCACTGACGCTCCTACGTCGGGACGCCGACCGCCCGTGTCACTGGAGCGAGTCGCTTCGAGCCGACTCCTGCCGCTGCTCGTGCTGCTCGTTCCAGAGGTCGGCGAGCTCGCCGAGTGCGCTGTTGAAGCGGGCGAGCTCCCAGAGCAGGTAGACACTGGCTCCGGCGAACGGTATCCACTCACCCCATCCGAAGACGAGAACCGGCATGTACAGCAGGCCTGCCAGGACAAAGAACTTGACGAAGATCTCGGCCGCGTACGTCTGCTTGCGGTCGACGGTGACATGCTCTCCGCGGCCTTGGGTCCACTGCAGGCGCGATCTCATGGCTACTCCCTATGGGCTCCGGATGGACATCATGCCGTCTGTCGCTTGGTGAGTGCCAGTACGGAATTTGGTGAGTGCTGGTGGGAAATGGGGCCGGTCGGGATCTCGACACAGGCGACTACGATCACGGTGCGCAGGGACATCAAAACCCGTTTGAACCCGGAGCGCTCCGGACACGTACGGTCAACTAGGGGCTTCTACCCGCATCCTGTGGTTCATGGCCCCCTGATTCCGTAGTGACACTTTCGAGGAGTACCGATGACCACCAACCCGCGCCTCGGAGACTGGCTGACGACGCGCCAGCCGTTCGTGCTGGGCCTTTTCCGCATGGTTCTTGGCCTGTTGTTCGCCAGCGAGGGCGCTGCCACGGTCTTCGGGGTGCTCGACAGGAAGGCCAGCCCGACGGGTGACTGGCCCTTCTGGTACGCCGGGGTGATCGAGCTGGTGTGCGGCGTTCTGGTTCTCCTCGGGGTCGCGACCCGCAGCGCGGCGTTCCTCAGCTCGGGCATCATGGCGTTCGCGTACTTCACGGAGCACCAGCAGGACGGCCTCTTCCCCTTGCAGAACGGGGGACTTGCACCGGTGCTCTTCTGCTGGGGATTCCTGTTCATCGTGTTCTCCGGCCCCGGTGCCTTCTCCCTCGCGGGACTCGTCGGCCGCGGGAGCGGCGCGCGTTCCGTCGCCGGCCCGGTGACCGAACAGGCCCGGTAGCGAGCTCAGGTCACCAGGCCCTGGCGGTAGGCGTAGACGACGGCTTGGACGCGGTCGCGGAGGTTGAGCTTGGCGAGGATGCGGGAGACGAAGGTCTTGACGGTCTCCGGGCTGATCACCAGGGTCGCGGCGATCTCGCTGTTGGAGAGGCCGTTCGCGATGAGCCGAAGGACCTCCAACTCGCGCGGGGTGAGCGGGATGTCGGGTGATGTGCCCTCGGAGGGCCGGATGCGGGCGGCGTACCTGCCCACGAGTCGGCGCGTCACCTCGGGGTCCAGCAGTGCCGCGCCCGTGCCCACGGTCCGGATCCCGTGGAGCAGTTGGGCCGGCGGCGCGTCCTTGAGCAGGAAGCCGCTGGCCCCCGCGCGCAGCGCCTCGTAGACGTACTCGTCCAGGTTGAACGTGGTCACCACGAGCACCTTGACGGGACGCGGCACCCCGGCACCGGCCAGCAGACGGGTGGCCTCGATGCCGTCCAGCATCGGCATGCGTACGTCCATCACCACGACGTCCGGGTGCACTTGGCCGGCGAGGTCGACCGCGGCCTGTCCGTCTCCGCACTCGCCGGCCACCTCCATGTCGGGCTGGGCGCCGATGATCGTCACCAGTCCGGTGCGGATCAGCACCTGGTCGTCGCAGACCAGGACCCGGATCGGTGCGGTCACGACGGGCTCCCCGCGGGTATGCGTGCCCGTACGACGAAGCCACCGGCCTTCTGCGTGCCCGCGCTGAAGTCGCCGCCCAGGACGTCCACCCGTTCGCGGAGACCCGCCAGGCCGCGCCCGCTCCCGCCGGGTGAGGCGGCCCGCGAGCCGGAACCGTCCGTACTGACCTCCACGGTGATCTCCCTTTCGGCGTGGCGCACCTGGACCGAAGTGCGGCTGCCGTGAGCGTATTTGAGGGCGTTGGTCAGGGCCTCCTGCACGACTCGGTAGGCCACGAGGTCGGCGCTGCCGGTCGACTCCGCCGGTGTGCCCTCCTCGGTGAACTCCACCGGCTGACCGGCCCGGCGCGTCTGCTCCACGAGCGTGAGCAGTCTGCCGACGGACGGTGTTCTGCCCTCGGTGCCGTGGTCGGGGTTGAGCAGGTCGAGCAGGTGCCGCAGGTCGGTGATGGCCCGCCGGCCGGTGTCGGAGACGGCGGTCAGGGTCTGGTCGAGGCGATCGGGCGAGGCGGTGAGATAGCGCGCGGCCTCGGCCTGTACGACCATCGCCGTCACGTGATGGGTCACGACGTCGTGCAACTCGCTTGCGATGCGGGTGCGTTCGGCGGTGCGGGTGTCCTCGGCGATACGGCTGCGGCGTTCGGCGTCCGCGCCCCGGGTGGAGCGCAGCCACGCCCCGAAACCCCACGCGAGGACCATCGCCAGATAGAACGTCACGAATCCGATCGGTGGCTCGCCCGAATCGAGCCGGATGAGCGTGATCGCCAGTGGCACGTACGCCACGGAGAAGGCGATCGCGGCGGTACGCCGGTGCCGTTCCAGATGGGCCCCGACACTCAGCAGCGCGATCGGCAGGGCGGTGCCCGCGAACGAGTGGTAGCCGCGGATCTGGTCGATGGCGAAGCCGACCGACACCAGGGCGAGGCAGACGGCCGGCCACCGTCGGCGCACGGCGAGCGGGAAGCATTCGAGGGCGATCGCCACGAAGGCCAGTGCGTCGAGGGGACGGTGCGGCAGGTTGCCGATCTGCGTGCCGTAGAACCCCGGCAGGAACGACGCGGCGATGCACAGCAACCCGATCGGGAGATCCCGGATCGTGACGTCGGCCCGGTGCCACCACTCGGGGGGCCGCCGAAGACTGATCATCGGGGGAGTGTAGCGGTGGTGTCGGTCCGCTCGGCTCGCCGACGGCGGGGCACCACATGGCCGCGCCGGTGGGCCAGCCACATGAACGCGATCGTCGCCAGTACGCAGAACAGCACCGAGTACACGCTTCCCTCCGGGCCGAAGTCGCCGCCGGTGAGCAGCTTCGGGCCCGACATCGCGGAGTCCAGCAGCCCTTGGGGGGTGTCGTTGCCCGAGACCTCGGTGCTGAAGATGCCGGACGCGGCGAAGTTCCAGCCGAAGTGCAGACCGATCGGCACCCACAACTTGCGGGTGGCGACGTACGCGGCGGTGAGCATGCCGCCGGCCTCGATGGCGATGGCGGTGGCGCCCCACACGCTCGCGTTCGGGTTGAGCAGATGCGACAGACCGAACAGGGCACCGGTCAGCACCAGCGCGATCCACGTGCCGATGCGTTCCTCGGTGATCCGGAACAGGACGCCGCGGAACAGCAGTTCCTCCGTCACCGCGGCGGCGGCCATGAAGCCGAACAGCCCCGCCGCGCCCGACACCGAGCCCACGCCGTCGACCTCGTAGTGCCCGGAGGTGAAGAGGTTCACCATGACGGCCCCGAACAGCGCGGCGCCGATCAGCGTTCCGCGGCCTATCGCGACCGGGGCGCCTTCCAGGGCCACTTCCGTGGACGGGCGGCGCTCGGTCCGCCGTACCACCCACCCGTAGACAACCACCGCGAGCACGGCTGTCGGGACGCCGACGGCCAGTTGGAGCCACGGGTGGTCCTCCAGCGCGGCAAGCGCCTGACCGCCGATGAACGCGACCGCCGCGACGGCCAAGAATTGCCAGACCAGCCTCATGAGAACTCCTACTCCAGAGCCGCGACCTGAGTGCCGCGGGCTGGGTAGAAAGCTATGGATCCGGCGGCCCGGAATCGTCACCGCTCGGTGGACACCTGCGCGTAGCTCTCTCGGGGGACAGGGCCTACCGGCCCGCCGGTACAGGGCGCACAGCCCGGCAGGAATTTCGGTTGCCGGTCCAGGTGCCGTGCAGCACGATGCGGGGATGCGCTTCTCGGTGAACATTCCGAACTTCGGTGACTTCGCCGATCCCAGGACCGTGGCGAAGGTGGCCGCGGCGGCCGAACAGGCAGGGTGGGACGGGCTGTTCGTCTGGGATCACGTACTGCATCGCAAGCACGGGGACAGACCTTTCGGGGACCCCTGGATGCTGCTGACCGCCGCCGCGCTGGCGACGTCCCGGATCCGGCTGGGCACGCTGGTCACCCCCGTCGCCCGTCGGCGCCCCCAGCAACTCGCCCGCCAGGTGGCCACCTTGGACGCCGTGAGCGGCGGCCGAGTCACCTTCGCCGCGGGGCTGGGCGGGCCCGTCGAGGACGAGTACGAGAGTTTCGGCGACACCACCGACCCGAAGGTACTGGCCGAGCGGCTGGACGAGGGCCTGGACCTGCTCCAGCGATACTGGTCGGGCAAGCCGGTCAACCACGAAGGACGGCACTACGAGGTACGGGACGTGACCTTGCTGCCCGCCACCGTGCAGCGCCCTCGGCCGCCGGTCTGGGTCGCCGGCTTCTGGCCGAACCGCCCGCCCATGCGCCGGGCCGCCCGCTGGGACGGCGTGGTCCCACTGTTCACCGAGGCCAGGCACGGCCACATACCGCCTGTCGACCAGGTCCGCGACCTGGTCGCCTACGTCCGCAAGCAGCGCGAGGACCGGTCCGGCACCCCGTTCGAGATCGTCCTCGGCGGTGCCACACCGGGCGACGACGCGGCCAGGACCCGCGATCTGATCGGCCCGCTGGCCGAGGCGGGGGCCACCTGGTGGGACGAGCGGCAGATCCAGACCGACGAAACACTGGACCGGCTCACACCCGTGCTGCGCCGCATCGAACAGGGGCCGCCGGTCTTGTAGTGCGGCGTACTTCTACTGGATCGCGGCTACTGGATCGCTTCTACCGGACGTGGAGGAACTCCCCGGCTCCCCGCAGCCGAGTGCGTACGCGCTTCTGGGTGGCGCCGTTGTCGAGGCGGACGTCGAGGGCGCCGGGCATGGGGGTGTCGGCCCGGCGCCCGGCAGGCAGTCGGGCCGCGTCGAGCCCGTCGCGCCGGGCGATGAGTACGCCGAGTTCATGGCGGCTGAGGGCGTCCGCTCCGGCGAGGTGGAACATGCCGCCATGATCAGACACCGCGAGCTCCAGCAGCGCGGAAGCCAGGTCTTCGACATGGACCGGGCAGCGGATGTCGTCGGTGAACAGGACGCCGTCATGTGTGCCGGCTGCCAGGGCGTGGACCAGACGCTCGTGCACGAACCCGTCAGACCCGTACCCGCCGCGTCCGATGATCAACGACGTACGTGCGACCGCGGCGGTCGGCGCCAGGAGCCGCACCGCGGTCTCGGCGGCGGCCTTGGCCGCGCCGTACGGGGTGACCGGGTCGGGCAGGCAGGTCTCGTCGTAGTGAATCCGGGAACCGGAGAACACCGCGTCGCTGGAGACGTGGACCAGGCGGCACCCGCGTCGCGTCGCGGCCATCGCCACGCGGATCGAGCCGTCGGCGGTGACCGCCCAGTCGCTTCCTCCGCTCGTGGCGTCGATGACAGCACTGGGGGCCACCGCGGCCAGTACCTCGTCGATGTGCCCGGGGGAGCGAAGATCGAGCCGGTGCCACGAGGCTCCGGAAACTCCGGCAGCTCCGGCAATGCCGTCGGGACGGGAACAGTACGTCGCGGCCGTTTCCCAGCCCGCGGCCGTCGCCCGGCGCACCAGTTCCGTACCGAGAACCCCGCTGCCGCCGATGATCAGGATCTTCATGGCGCCCTACGGTAACCGGGACCGGACCGGCCCGACCCCGAAGGATCAGGCCGCGGAGCAGGGATGACTCCCTTGATCCTGGACGACTTCCCCCGGAGACCGCGCGCGCCGGGGACGAGTGTGGCACCGTGGACACCAGGCCCGGCCCGTCACTTCCCCCCGTAGTGGCGGGTCGGGTCTGTCTGTGCTTCCCCAGCCGTTCTGTCGTTGGCGTGTCCAGGCTCCCTGGGGCTGCGGGTCATGTCGCGATATGACGCTAGTCTTCTATTCGCGCCGCTGCCCGCGTCGCGCGCAGACGTTCGACAGGACCAGGACGGAAGCATGTCGGGAGAGATTTCGCCCACCGGGAAGCACTCCGGCTCGTCGCCCGAGCTGCGAGCCTCCCATGCGGACCGGGACCGGGTGGTGGATGTGCTGCGTATCGCGGCGGGGGACGGCCTGCTGACCGCGGACGAGTTGGACGAGCGCCTGGAAACCGCCCTGTCGGCGCGGACTCTGAGTGAACTGGCCGCGCTCACCGCCGACTTGCCGCCCGTCTCGGCCGCGACCGGCACGACCGTGGCCGAGGTTAAGGACGTGGTCCGGATCGAACAGGTCCACAGCGGCGCGATCGAGCGCCTGGGGCGCTGGGTGGTGCCGCGGAGGATGGAACTCGCGGTGACGTTCTGCGCGGTGACACTCGACTTCACTGACGCAGTGATCACTCACGACACCTTGCGAATCGACCTGGCCATGACGGGCAAGACCCTGACGCTGGTCACGAGGCCGGGCGTCGTGGTCGATACCGATGGTCTGCAGCTGGTGCACAGCAGGGTCAAGTACCGCCAGACTCCGGCGAATCCTGACACGCCGGTCACTCTGCGAGTGGAACTGGTCGGTCAGAAGGCCCACGGCCGCGTGGTGGTGCGGCCCCGGCGCCGGACGTTCGGGCAGTGGCTGCTGCGCAGGACCTGATCCCTTTCCGCAGGCGCTTGGCTCCACCGTCGTGAACTGTTGGCGAGGCGAGCTGTGCTTGCGGCCCTCGACCGTCGGCGTCAGGTGTGTTCGGCGGTTCCGTCGCCGCGGCGTGGTGTCGTTGCCCAGGAGGGGAGCCAGGTCGTGTCGGGGAGCGGTGTCAGGCTTCCGAAGTGGTTGATGATCGCCCGGAGTCCGGGGTGCGGATTCTCGCGGGGGAGGATGAGCGAGAGCGGGTACGCGAGCGTCGGATTCACGACCGGGATGCGGCGCAGGTCGTGGTTCGTCGGCCAGATGTACCGGTCGCGCGAGCCCACGAGGGTTGCCACGTCCGCGGAGTCCGCGAGGATGTCGAGGAGTACCTCGTTGCCGAAGTTCGGCCCCGCGGCGTCGATGCGCAGGTCGAAGTCGGTGGCCAGCTGATCGTAGAAATCCGCCCATTCGCTTCG
The DNA here is from genome assembly GCF_001418655.1 of Streptomyces phaeochromogenes. Classification (GTDB taxonomy): domain Bacteria; phylum Actinomycetota; class Actinomycetes; order Streptomycetales; family Streptomycetaceae; genus Streptomyces; species Streptomyces phaeochromogenes. The sequence continues at coordinate 34,662 of NZ_LIQZ01000094.1, forward strand.
CGGCGCGATACCCGGCACCCAGATCCGGTGCCGGCGCAGCTGGGCCGGTGTCAGTGTCCGTGCGGAGGCGAGCGGGTGCCTCGGGCCGACGAGGAGTTCCAGCGGGGAGTCGAAGGCGTGGATCATCTGCACGTCGCGCGGCAGCGTGGCCGGGTCGGTGACCGAGCGGAACGAGGCGTCGATATCGCCTGCCTGGACGGCGGCGACCGCCAGACGCGGATCATTGACCCTGAGGGTCACCACGTCGAGGTCGGTCTCGGGATGCGACCGCCAGTAGTCGTGCAGGACGACGGCCTGCGCGGATCGCAGGCCGAGAACGTCGATCCGAAGGGCCCGCGAGCCCGGTCTGATCGCGGTGATGGCGCGATCGACACCCGTGACGATGCTCCGGGCATGCGGGAGGAAGGCCTGGCCGTCCAGTGTCAGCTCGACCCCTCGGGCGGTGCGGGTGAACAACCGGACGTCCAGTTCGCGCTCCAGGGTCGCGATCCGCTTCGACACGGCCTGTTGCGTTACGCCGAGCTCGTCGGCCGCGTGTTGCAGCTGTCCGAGCTCGGCCGCGCGGACGAACGATCGCACCGCCTCGGTATCCATTGGTCGAGCATAGACGTGCCCAACTGATGGTTGTGGCTCGCCCGGGAGTCGGTTGTTTGATCCCGCGCCGGTGCGTCCGGTGTGATTCAGCGACCCGAACATCGGTCGTCACGAGGGAGTCACATGCGCGTGCGGTTGGGGCGCAGTTTCGGTTGGCTGTGGTCGGCCTACGCCGTCAGTACATACGGTACGTGGCTTGCCTTCGGCGCGTTCCCGCTGATCGCGGTCCAAGTGCTGCACGCGTCGGCGCTCGCCGTGTCGGTGCTGGAAGCGGCCGGGCTTGCCGTCGCGGCGGTCGTCGCGTTCTCGCTGGGGCCGTGGGTCGAGCACCGGGCCAAGCGTCCGGTGATGATCGCGATGGACCTGATCCGGTTCGTCGCGGTGGCAAGCATCCCGATCGCGTACGTCCTCGGTCTGCTGTCGTACGGGCAACTGCTGGTTGTGTCGGTGATCTCAGGCACGGCGAGCATCGCCTTCTCTGCCGCATCCGGCGCCTACCTGAAGTACCTCCTCCGCGGTGATCACCTCCTCGTGGCGAACGGGAGATTCGAGGGAACGAGCTGGGTGGCGACCGCGGCGGGCCCGCCCCTCGGCGGTGCGCTCATCGGGTTGCTCGGCCCGGTCATCACGGTCATGGCAGACGCCCTCAGCTACCTGCTGTCCGCGCTCGGGGTCCTCCGCATCCGCGGAGGCGACATCGCGGCGCCTCGCGACCGGGCCACGAGATTGCGCGGAGCCGACCTTCTCTGCGGGTGGCGGTTCATCCTCCGCGACCACGTGCTGAGACGTCTGTTCCTCAACTCGATCCTGGTCGGCGGCCTGATCATGGCCACGGCCCCGCTGCTGTCCGTCCTCCTGCTGGGCCAGTACCACTTCCCGGCCTGGCAATACGGTCTCGCCTTCGGTATCCCGGCCCTCGGCGGCTTCGTGGGCGCCCGCCTCTCCGCGCGCCTCGTGACCCGCTACGGCCGATACCGGATCATGACCGTCTTCGGCTGGCTGCGATCACTCTTCCCGCTCGGTCTCGCGTTCGTCCGACCCGGCATCCCCGGACTCCTCACTGTGATCATCGTCGAGGGCCTGCTGATCACCTGCATGGGCGTCTTCAACCCGATCTACGCAACAGAACGCCTGCAGCGGACCCCCGTGGATCGCACCGCCCAAGTCCTCAGCACCTGGAGCGCCACCAGCAAACTCATGCAGGCCGCCCTGATGGTGATCTGGGGCTTCCTCGCCACACTGACCAGCCCGCTCACCGCGATCACCATGTCCGGCGTACTCCTGCTCGGAACTCCGCTCCTGCTGCCCAAACGGATACATCTGTCGGCCCCCGTGCCCGCCTTGTCGGCCGAAGAGGTCCGGGCAGGATGACGCACCTCAGTGCCCGGCTCAGGCCGGAAGGTTCCCGGCTCGCCGGTGTGGGCGGGGACGGCGTATTCGGGCCGGCGACCCACCGCCGCCATTGTGAGGCCCCTCGGTCGACCGGAGGGGGTCGGTAGAATCCGCACGTGCGTTGACCTTCCCGGCAGCGGCCAAGTGCCGCCGCAGACGGTGTGGGTGACCCCGATGCGTTTCGGGTCGCCCGGCTGGCATGCCCGTCATCACAACACCGGAGATCGCGCAATGACTGCTCAGCAGCCCATCACATACGACGCGTTTGTCGAACTCGCCGCCACTGATTCAGCAGTCGTCGGCCTCGTCCTCAAGGGGTCCCGCGCCCACGAGGGCATGACCACCGAGTACTCCGACCACGACCTGTACGTCGTCCTCGCCGACGGCGCGACGACAGCCCTCACCCGGTTCGCGGGGCACCGCACCCCAGAGCTCGACCTCGTCATCCTCTCCCTCGACGAGTTCCGCGCCGCCGGAATGCCCGGCTTCGAGAGGTACGCCCTCGCCCGCGCGCGGATCGTGCTCGACCGGCTCGACGGAGGCATCGCCCAGATCCTGGCGGGCAAGGCACGGTTCGACGCCGACGATGCCTTCCGGGAGGCGGGCGAGTGGCTCGATGCCTACGCCAACTCCCTCTACCGATCGGTCAAGAACGACCGCGACGGACATGCGCTCGCGGCCCGACTCGACGCCGCCGACAGCATCCGGTCTCTGCTGGAGTTGCTCTTCGCCCTCGACCGTCGCCCCCGCCCCTACAACAAGTATCTGGAATGGGAGCTTGCCCGATTCCCGCTGCCAGGGTGGGACACCGGCATGCTGCTCGACGCTTTGGACCGCATCTCAGGAATGGGCGACGTGTCCACACAGCGTCGTCTCTTCACTCAGGTCGAGGCGGTGGCCCGCCGGGCCGGGCACGGCGCGGTGCTGGACGCATGGGGTGAGGACTTGGACCTGATGCGACCGCAGTAGGGGCGAGCGCACGGCGAGAAGCTCTTACGCCTCCGAGCTCGACCTGTCGGAGTTGGTTCAGCTTCCGGCATGCCTGGTGGAGCGGGCGTACTCGGTGGGGGTCTGGCCGTAGCGCTTCTTGAAGGCCCGGATGAAGTGGCTGCTGTCGGCGAACTGCCAGTGGGCGGCGAGTTCCGAGACGCTCAGTCGGCCGGACGGTGTGGCGAGGGCGAGCCGGGCTTCTTCCAGGCGCCGGTGGCGGATGCAGGCGGTCGCCGACTCTCCTGTCGTGGCGAAGGCCCGTTGCAGCGTGCGTACGGAGACGTTGAGTTGACGCGCCAGCATCGGTGGAGACAGTTCGGGGTCGGCGAGTTGGCCGTTCGCGAGGTCCTTCGCGGCCTGGGCGAGTGCCGGGGCCAGCAAGGGTTCCGTGTCGTCGAACCGATGCAGCGCCACCGCCTTGGCCAGCTCGATCAGGCTGCTGTGCGCGGCCTCCACACCGGCCGGACTCAGTTCGGCCATCGTTGCGTGGACCATGTTCGAGTGGGCGGCCAGAAGGCGTACCTCGGCCGAGTCCGCCGATCCGGTCATGATCCTGTTCCCCGGCAGGGGTTTGAGCATCGCGGCGGGCAGGACGAGGACCTGGGCCGTCGTGTGGGGCACCGTCTCGAAGTGTGACGGCCGTCCGACGTGCCGGAGGAGGAACTGCCCGCCCGGGACGGTGTGTTCGGCACGATCGCGCGTGCCGCCCAACATCCAGGCTCCGCGCCGCACCACGTACATCCGCACCTGATCCTCAACGCCGCCCGGGTTACCCGCGGTCCGGATCGCCGACACTCCGTGGACATCGGTGATCGCCACATCACGTACTTTGGCGACGCGGCCCTTGACCACGGTGGCCTGATCGGACCTGCTCGCCGCACCCGCCGAGCCCGGCTTCGATTCGGCCCCGGCGTACTGCTGAACGTGGGCAGCGGCGGGACCGATGTGCACGGGAATCCTGCAAGGCAGTCCACTGCAGCCAGTCCGGGCGGGGGAGATCTCCGGCCCCTGCCTGGGCTCGCCGCCACCGCGTACGACGAGCAGGGCGACGAAGTGACCGACAGGCTCGGTGAGTTGGTCATCACCCGACCCATGCCCTCGATGCCCGTCGGCTTCTGGGGTGACACCGAGGGCGACCGCTACCGGGACACCTATTTCGACACCTATCCGGGCGTGTGGTGCCACGGCGACTGGGTGCGCTTCTCCGCGGCGACGGGCAGTTGCACGGTGGCCGGACGATCCGACGCCACCCTCAACCGCGGCGGGGTGCGCCTGGGCACCGCGGAGTTCTACCGTGTCGTCGAAGAACTGCCCGAGGTCGACGACAGCCTGGTTGTCCACCTGGAGGACCCCGTCGGCAGCCCCGGCGAACTGCTGCTGTTCGTCGCACTGCACGACGGCTCCGAGCTGGACGACGCCCTGCGCAAGCGGATCGAGACAGTGCTGCGCAACGCCCTCTCGCCGCGTCATGTGCCCGACAGCGTCATCCCCGTACCGGTGATTCCGAGGAACCGTACCGGCAAGAAGCTCGAACTCCCGGTGAAGAGGCTCCTGTTGGGAGCCGCGCTGTCCGAAGCCGTCAGCCGTGACACCCTTGCCGAGCCGACCTCGCTGGACCCCTTCACGGTCCTGGCCGCCGAGCGCCAAGTGCAAGGGTGGATCGGTCCGGCGTAGCCGGTGGTGTACTGCAGTACATGCCGCCCATGGACGAAGAACGAGAAGTGCTGAAGACGGGGGTCTTCCTCGCGGTGTTCTCGTCGGCGCTGCTCGTGGGGGTCGGGCTCTTCTGGGGATTTCCATGGCAGGTGTCGTTGCTGTTTGTCGTTGTCTCGGTCGCGATTGCCGGCCTGATCTCCGGTATGACGCTGGCCGGCGTGCGAAGCGCCGCACGTCGGAAGGCGTTGACTCACGGAGCTCTGGTCACGTGGGCCGGCCGCAACGAGGGGCGCTTCGGCATCACCGTGGCGGAGTTCACCGGCGACGCACAGGGGTGGGAGTTGCCGGCAAGTCCGCGATTCCGCGGTGAGTTGCTCGCCGTGGGCCGCCCGCAGGGCGTTGAGGTGGGCGTCGCCTGCTCTGTCGAGGACGTCGGCGAGGCGGGAACGGCAGTCACGGCGGTCCTGGTCCGTCTGCCTGGTCAGCGGTCGCCCGCACGGCTGAGCCGTCGGGAGATACGTCGGCTGGACCTGCCGTACGGCGTGGATTCGGTGGAGACGGGCGACCGCGAACTGCGCGTGCGGTACGAGGGCTGGCCGCACTCGCCTTCGGCGGTGGACGTGCTGGTCGACGCGGCCGTTCACTTGGCGGCGAACCCACACGATGTCGGCGACGCGTGACGCGTGACGCGTGACGCGCGAGGCGTGAGGCGTGAGGCGTGAGGCGTGAGGCGTGCCGTGGTGGCCGTCCGGCGGAACCTGTGCCCAGTGGCCGGCTAAGAGGCGTCGACGTAAGCGAGATGAGTGCCGCAGACAGTGCAGCGGAAGAGCATGGCGGATGCTCCCTTGCCCAGGTGCGTCAGGAAGTGCTCAAGCTTGGCTGCGTCGTGCCAGCCGCTCATACGCAGGTCGAGCCGGAGGTGGTCGAGAGCGTCGGGGTGTGCTGCCAGTTCGGTGTAGCCGACCTCGCCGAGGAAGGCGGTCGCGTCGTCGCAGTGGACGAGCCAGTGCGGATCCTGCCAGGCGTGGAAGCCGGGGGTACGGTGGGCGACCTCCTCCAGGGTCTCGTCGCTGATGCCGTCGAGCCCGTAGGCGTCGATGAATTCACCTTCGAACCGTTCGGCGGCGCTGCCGTCGGCGATGCACCAGGGGCAGAAGCTCCCGTCGACCTCTTGGGCGGTGTAGAAGGTCGCGGTGTAGATCCACCCTGTGCCGCGGTGGCAGCAGGCGCACTTCTCGGTGCTCGCGCGGATGGATCCGCTGGCGAGCGGGTCCGGGTGGTAACGGAAGACTGGCAGGCCGACGCTCACCGCTGCTGCCCGATCCATGAGCCGCAGCCCATCCCTGTCAGTGCCATGGGCTGCGGTCCGTCCTCAAGGAGATCTGTGATCAAGTGCGATGCCTCGCCGTGCCCTACTCGGTGTCAGGACCGTCGAGGAACCCAAGCAGCAGGGCGGCCTCCGCGCGGAGCCGTGCCGCTCGGTCGGCGTGCGCGGGTGCGGTCAACTGCTCCGCAGCCTCCAGCCGTTCGGCGGCCTCGGCACGCACGACATCCACCACACCGCGCTCGCTCAGCTCACACCGCGCCGCTTCGGTGGCGCCGGCACCGACCGGCGACTGCTCGAGGGCCACGCCGCGCAGCTCGGCTTCGTCCACGGGCGCCGCCTCGGCGTTGTCCAGAGCGGCGAGTGTTGACCGCAGGGCGCTCACCGCGGCCTTGTCACGCGCACGCATCGCTTCCGGCAGGGCTTGACGCATTCGAAGACGTACAGACATGCCGGTGACCTTACGGCGGGCGCCCCTGGACCCACAACGCGATATACGACGTGCAGCACCGGACTTGCCGTCAACTGAGGCGCCCTGCCTTGCCGGTGGTCAGCCCCGGGCCACCGCGATGGCCCCCGAGAGCCTCTCTCCCGCCTCGTAGATCATGTACGGGACGCCGCCGTCGGTGCCGAAGGAGGGTGCCGCGGCACGACCGTTCTCCGGAGCGGTGCCGCGCGAGTTGTAGAAGACGCCGAGGTGGGTCCGCTTGCTGAAGTCGTTGCCGACCTCGGTGATCATGATGTCGCCGCCGCTCTCCTTGTCCTTGTTGTAGACGACGTAGGTGCTGTTGTTGCGGTAGAGCAGGTGCGGGCCGCCGACGTTGACGGCGCCGACGTCGCCGTGCCGGACCAGCGGCTGCTGGTCGTAGGCCCAGGTGCGGCCGTCGGCGGACCAACCCCAGTGGATGTCACGGTGGTTGGTCGTGTTGTTGAGCATGAAGACCATCACGTAGCGGGCGCCGCGTGAGGGCAGGTCGTGGCGGAAGACCCGGGCGTACGACGTCTCGTTGGTTCCTGCCGGGAGCATGGAGGCCGACAGCACGACCTTGTCGTACGTGAAGTGGATCCCGTCGGCCGAGCGGGCGAGGCGGGTCGTGGTGTTCTCTCCGTGGAAGTACAGCCAGAACTCCTTGGCGTCCGCGTTCCACAGCACGTGGGGGGACGAGACATGGCTGACGGAGTAGTGCGGGGACCAGCTGTTGCGGACGATCGGGTTCGACGGGTACTCCGTGAACGGCCCTTCCAGCGAGTTGCCGTAGGCCAGGCAGATGCCACCGGGCGCGTCGTGCGGCGCGTAGTACAGGTAGTAGCGGCCGAGCGGGGCGCTCAGCTTGTCGTAGACGCCTCTGATGCAGGGGAAGATGATCTCGCCGGTCGGGTTGTACTTCAGCTGAGACGGCGTCAGAAGCGTACGTACGTATGTGTAGTCGGGGAATCCGCCGGGTGCTGCGGCCGAGGGCTGCGCGCCCACGGTCGTCCCGACGGCGAGGGCGGCTCCGGTGGCCGCGGTGGCGCGCAGGAAGAGGCGTCGGTCGAGGTGTTGCTCCTGCATGGTGGCTCCAATGACAGAAGGGTGGCGGAAGGTGTGTGGCTCGGCGGGCCCGAACGGGGCCCGGGCTCAGAGATAGGTGGCCGCGGTCACGCACAGGCCGCCGAGGGCGACCGCCCAGACGTACGGCAGGGTGCGCACCATGACTTGCTGGGGAGAGACGCCCGCGTACTGGGCGCTCCACACGGTCTGTGTGCTGGTGGGGTCGGCGACGCCGAAGACCTGGTTGTACGAGGTGGCCATGCCGAGGACGGCGACCGCGGGGTAGATGCCCGTGGCGATGAGGACGCCGGCGATGCCCGCGCCGAGCCCGAACACGTTGAGCGGGCCGCGGTAGAGGCACAGCGGGACGAGGAGCGTGAAGACGAGGACGAACACCACGGGGTTGTGCGGGCTGACGGCCTTGACGAGCGGTTCGAGCGCGTCGACGGCGCCGGGCAGTTTCACGGCCGCGAGCAGGATGCCGATGGAGATGAACAGGACGAGCGGCGGGGCGGCCACCTCGAAGCCGCCGTACAGGGTGCGCAGCAGCCGCTTGTTCATCCCGCCGGGCCGCGTCGTGGTGACCAGCGCGTACAGGACGCCCGCCAACAGCGAGGGGATGATGGCGAGTTCGAAGCCCAGGGCGAGAACGAGCGGGACGGCGGGGGCGAGCAGCGCGTACCAGGGCGCGTCGCCCAGCTCCGCGCGACGTGAACGAGGCTTCGCGCCGGAGGAGCCGGGGGAGTCGACGGCCTTGAGTGACCAGGCGTGCTCGGTGCCCCGCCTTCGCGTCTCGACGACGACGAACGCGAGAGCGGCGGCCAGGGCGAACGGGAAGAGCTTCACCATGAAGCCGCGCACGGTCGGGATCGGCAGTTCCAGCGCGGTCGAGAAGAACTGCCACAGCGGCAACTCGAAGGGGATGCCCACGGCGATGCCCATCAGGACCGTGCCCGCGGCGGTCACCTTGGGTACGCCGACGGCGATCATGGCGGGGATGCCGATGATGCCGGCGAGCATCGCGGCGGGCGCCGAGCCGGTCACCGTACCGACGAGAGCGGACACGGCGAGGACGCCGAGGGCCACCACGGTCGGGCGGTCACCGCCGAACTCGACGATCTTGCGGACGAGCGTGCCCGCGATGCCTGTCTCGTCGAGGAGCTTGCCCAGCCAGGACCCCAGAATGATCGCGATCATGGTGGCGGCCAGGGCCGGCGCGCCTTCCTGGAGGACGGTGTCCAGCACGCTGTTCTTGCCGGTGAACGGGGCCCCGGCGAGAAAGGCGATGGCGACGGCGAGCAGGGCCAGCGCGAAGGCGGTGGGTAGTTTGCGGGTGAGCATCAGGGCGACGCCGGCCGCCATGACGAGAAGGATGACGACACCCATGGGTCACTTCTCTCTTCCGGGCCGGGTGAGTTCCGCGCGCAGCGCGGCGGTGAGGAGCAGGGGGCTGCGGCCGAGTCCGCAGACGGTTCGGGCGTAGGCGTGCGCGGCGACTTCCTCGGCACCGGCGACATGACCAGCCAGGCGGTGGCGTCCGAGACGCAGCACGGTGTGGTCGAGCGCCTGCTTGAGCGCGGCCTTCGCGGGGCCGTGGTGGAGGTGGGCGTGCACCGCCTCGTGGGCCAGCGCGGCGGCGCGCACCGAGCCGGGCGGGTACCAGGCCCGCCAGCCACGGGCGTCGACCAACTTCTCGGCGAGGGCGAGCATGTCGGTGTAGAGCTCGACCGTCGGGGGCCGCGATGTGTAGCGGGCGAGCAGCATCCGCTCCAGGCCGTCGTCCCGTTCGACCACGCGAGCGGTGGACGGGACGGGTGCGAGCCGCGACCCGAACTCGTCGGCCCTGAGGGCCCATTGGCGCAGCAGCTCGCGGTCCCGGCCCTCGTGGGTGGGCGTGGCGGCCAGCAGTCGTACGCCCCATTCGATGTCGTCGACAGACGTGGGATCCATCAACTCCCGGTCGGTGGAGGCAAGTTCGACGGCCGTCATGACCGCACCTCCAGTACCGCGACCACCGGCTCGTCGGCTGCTCGGGCCCGCAACTCGCTGCGGGCGAGGGCCAGTAGAGGCTGGGGATCGAGGACGCCGGACAGGTCGGCGATGCGGGCGCCGAGCAGCAGTCGCAGGGCAGGGGCGCGTACCCCGCCGTCGCCGTAGGAGGTGGACTCGCCCACCAGCCGGGCGAGCACCTCCGGGGCGCCGGCCACGGTGGTGGTCTCCACGCGGGCGTCGGCGGCGTGGTGGCGTACGACGCCGTCCACGTCGACGATCCGGATGGGCCGACGGGTCGCCCGCAGGCGGCGGTGCGTCTCGGTGCCGTAGACGGTGTGGGCGGCGGTGCCCGCGAGGACATGGACCGCCGCGGGGTCGGTCTTGAGACTGGCCGCCGCGGCACGGAGCCGTTCGGTGTCGTCGGCGCGGTGGGACCGGTCCTGGGTGCGCAGTTCGGTGGCGCCGGTCGCGACCGCGCGCACGGTGTTGGTCTGCGGGTCGACGGTGACCTCGACCTCCACGCCTTCGGCGGCGGCGCCCTGGGCCACGACCGCCCGCTCCGCCTCGGCCCGGACGGCGAGGATCTGCTCCTGCGTGGCACCGGGCACGATCCGCTCGACCTGTTCCCGTACGAGCGCGAGCGCGACGCCGATGGGGCTGATGACCTCGTTGTGGCGGGCGATCCGGCCCTCCATGCCGCTGGTGTCGGCGAGGTGCGGGGTGACGGACGCGGCACCGCCGCCGCCACCGACCAGGATCGCCGTGTCCTTGTCCAGGCGGTAGTCGCGGATCATGGCGTCCACCACCGTCTTCACCTGGGCGATTCCCGCGTCGAGGATCCGCGTCGCCGCGGTCGTGACGTCGGTGCCGAGATGTGCGGCCAGCGGCGCGATCGCGGCACGCGTGCTCTCGGGATCGCAGCGGGCGAAGTCGCCCTCGGGGACGCGGCCGAGGGCATTGGCGGCACAGGTCATGGTGATGGCGAACCGACCGCCAGCCGCGTCGATCACGGCGTAGTCGGCGGGGTCGCCGTCCATGGGCCGGACGGTGTCCACCTTGGCGTCGCGCAGCTGGTCGGGGGAGGCGAAGCAGGCGTACGGCAGCCCCGCGATGTGGGCGCTGCGCGGTCCCACACCCGTCACCCGGCCGCCGCCGATCCGCACCATGGACCCACCGCCGACACCGACCGTGCGCACGTCGAGGGCGCTCAGATACGAGGTCTTGCCGAGAATGGTGGCGTGCCGGACGGCGACCTTGCCGCGGCGTACGACGCTGATGTCGGTCGACGTGCCCCCGGTCTCCAGGAAAACACCCTCGCTCACCCGCTCCTGCATCAGAGCGCCCGCGACTCCGGCAGCCGGTCCGGACAGGACCGTCAACAGCGGTCGGCGGCGCATCTCGTCGAGCGCCATCACACCGCCGTCGCAGCGCATCACCATCAGCGACGCGGTCACGCCCGCCTTGGTGATGGAGGCGTCGACGAGGTCGGCGGTGGCCAGCATCCGGGGCAGGATCGCCGCGTTGACGACGGCGGTGCGGGTGCGCTTGTGCAGCCCGTACAGCGAGGTGATCTCGTGCGCGGCGGTCATGGGCAGCCCGTACGGCCGTGCCGCGTCCAGGACGGCCTGCTCGCCCTCGGGACGGTCGACGCTGAACGGCTGGCTGGCGACGAGGACTTGAGCGCCCGCGCCCTTCAGCTCTTCGACCGCGCGGCGGACGTCTGCCGTGTCCTGAGGGTCGGTGACATGCGCGTAGACGAGCGGAAGCCTTTTGCCGGGGGCGAGTTCGAGCTTTCCGAACGAGGCGAGGCGGCGGGTGAGCACCGCTGCGGGACCGGTACCGATGCCGATCAGTCCGACGGTCGCCACGTCGCCCTCCAGGAGGGCGTTGGTGGCCTGGGTCGTGCCGTGCGCCAGGAAGGCGACGTCGGCGGGGGCAGAGCCGGTCTGCTCCAGGAGCCGGTCGAGCGCCTCGACGATGCCGTGCGCGACGCCGTCCTCGTGATGGTGGCTGGTGGGGACCTTGACCTGGCCCAGGAGTTCGAGGGTCGTGGCGTCGACGGCTACGGCGTCGGTGAAGGTTCCGCCCACGTCGATGCCGACGCGGATGCGGGGTGTGTTCATATCCGTGCACCTCCTTGTGCTGGATCGGTTCGCGCGAGTGGTCGCCGGGCGGGGCGGGTGGAGCCGCCGCGCCCGAACTCCCGTCCACGCGGGGGTTGTTCAGTAGCCGCGTACGTCCGGCCAGTGGCGTTGCACGCCGTCGCGGTCGAGCAGCCGCGCGAACTCCTCGAACCGCTTGTCCTCGGCCTGCACCTGCTGCGGCTCGACGTCCTCGGCCACGCAGTGCGCGGCCAGGGCACCGGCGACCTCGCCGACGTTCCACTCCACCGGATGGAGCCGGTAACAGCCGTTGGTGATGTGCGTGGTGCCGATGTTCTTGCCGGCGGGCAGCAGATTGCGCACACGGCGTGGCACGAGTGCGCCGAGCGGGATCTCGAACGGCACGGACCCGATGTCGATGTAGTCGTCGCCGCCGGTCGAGGGATGCAGGTCGATGCGGTAGCTGCCGACGCCCACCGAGTCGCGGTGCCGCGTGCCGCCGCGTGGGCCGACGAGGTCGATCGCCACGTCGTGCTCGGTGACCGTGGTGACAGCCTTGATACGGCGGCACTCACGGACGTACGCCGCCTTGGCCAGGCCGTCCGCCGTACCGGTCACGTCCGGGCGGATCCGCAGGCCCGGGAAGCCGGTGCCACCGTCCGCGCGCGGCGCCTCGGTCTGCAGCCAGTACAGCAGCGACAGCGACAACTGCCGTGCCTCGCGCAGTGCTTCGGCCTCCTGGCCGATGTACGGCTTGAGCCAGTAGTCGTTGAGCGGCCAGTTGACGAGCGTGATGTCGGAATCGAAGGCGCCGGAGGCGTGCAGCTTGCGGGCGAGGATGCGGCGGAAGCCCCACAGTTCCTTGTCGCCGGCGTCGGCACTCTGGTCGGCGGAGACGCCGAGCGGATCGAGATCCGGATTCGGTACGAAGGTCCGCGGCACCGGCTCCAGCGTGCGCGGGTCGGGCGCCTCGAAACCGAGCAACGGGCCCGGCCAGAACGAGGGTTGATAGGTGCGCCAGAAGCCGTAGTCCTGCGGGCGGTCGATCGTGTGGTCCTCGCCCTCGTGGTGCGAGAGCGCGAAACAGACCGTGATGCCCTGCTGGTTGAGAGGCTGGGCCTCGTCCGGGGCGTGCGGTTCGTCGAACTCGGCACGTGCCTCGGCCCCGTTGGCGTGCTCGACGTCCGCGAGGTGGAGGAGTTCACCCGTCTCGGTGGCGTCCAGGACGTACCGCGCGCTGAGCGTTCGATGTGTCCCGTCGCGCAGGTCCTCCAGAGTCACCGACCGTACGACATCGTTGTCGGACTCGGCGGAGATCGGCCGATGCTCGGTGAGTACGGTCAGTCGTCCCGCTGCCCGGTGGGGCGCGAGCATGCCCTCCAGGACCGCGAGGGCAACCCTCGGCTCGTGGCAGAGCTTGCTGACGCGGCCCGCTCCGGGGTTGAGGTCGGTGAGTGTCAGGGCCTCGGCCCGCAGGGGGTACCAGTGGCGGTAGTACCTGCGGATCTCCTCGCGCAGCCGCCGGTACGAGGCGGTCGTACCGAACTGCTCGACCCACGGGTGCTCGTCGGGCGGTACGGCCTGGCTGGTGAGCTGGCCGCCGATCCAGTCCGTCTCCTCGGTGAGCACGACGCTGCGTCCTGCCCGGCAGGCGGCGAGTGCGGCGGCCACGCCACCGAGGCCGCCGCCCACGACGAGGATGTCTGCTTCGGGTATCACGCTTCTCCTTGCTGCTGGATCGGGTTCGTCCGGGGTGCGGTTCGTACGGGCCGTGCTCAGGGATGGCTACGCGGCGGTCCGGCTGTCAGGCCCGGGCGGAAGACACAGCTGACGAGTGGTTCCCGTGCCTCCTCGCCCGCGACGAGCGCGGCCAGCAGGCGTACGGCCGCGGCGCCCAACTGCGGCCGGGGGATGTCGAATCCGGTGGGCTCGGGCTCACCCGCCAGGTCGGCGGGCGGGCTGCCGAGCAGGGCGAGAGACACCTCTGTGGGGCAGTCGAGGCCGGCCTCGCGCACGGCGGAGAGCAGGCCTCGCCAGGCCGCCCCGGTGTCGGTCTCCTCAGCGACGAAGGCCGTGACTCCTTCATCGGCCCAGGCGCGCAGGCGTTCGGGAGTGAGGTCCCGCTGCGGATCCGCGGACCGGAAGACGGTCGTGGGCCCGGATGGCAGGCCTGCCGCTTCCAGCCCTTCCAGGAAGCCGCGTTGACGGTCCGAAGAAGCGGGCGCGTCGTCGTCCTCGCGGACGAGGACGATCCGCCGATGCCCCAACTCGGCCAGATGGCCCACGACTTCACTTGTGGCCTCGACATAGTCCGCGCCCACCCATGCCACGCCCTCCAACTCCTCGCGGCGGCCCAGGTGCACGACCGGGAAGCCGTCCTCGACCAGCCGCTTGAGCTCCGCCCGGGGCGTGTGCCGACCGATGAAGAGACAGCCGTCGGCGAGCCGGACCCGGCTCAGGGCGTCGGGTCCCGCGGCCCCCGCGCCGCCGGTGCTGGACCCGGTGAACAGCACCAGGTCGTAACCGAGCGCCGCCGCCTCGCGCTCCACACCGACCAGGAAGGGGTAGTACGAGTGCTGCACATCGGTCGGGAACGTGGCGGTGAAGCTGAAGACGCCGAGCAGGTTGTTGCGGGCGGCGGCCAGCCGCCGGGCGGCCGGATCGGGTACGTAGCCGAGGCTGCGGGCCGCCTCCAGGACCCGCTGCCGGGTCTCCTCGGAGATGATGCGTCCCTTGCCGTCGGGCTTCGGGGACAGCACCAGGGACACGGTTGCCTGTGACACCCCCGCGAGCCGAGCCACCTCGGCCTGCCGGGGCCGTGACGTACGACCGGCCGGAGCGGGCGTACGTCCGGGCCGCTTCCTGGGTTCCACAGTGCTTCTCTCCTCCGGGGCAGGGTCTGGCGCTGCCGGCGACGGCATCGTTAATGCGTATTACCTAATGCGTATTGACGAGAGATTGCACCGCCCGGCCCAGCGGGTCAAGAGGTGTGACAGAAGTGCCGTGGAAGAGAGTGGCGACGGTCAGGTCGGCCCGCAGCCGGCAGGGTCACGCGGGCGGTGGCCCTTGCCTGTCGGCGTTTCGTCCCGTTAGCTTGCGGCGGGTTTCGGGTCATGGCTCAAGGCGAGGCGCACGAGTGACAGTTCGGGGCAGGACGCGCGTCGACGCGCAGTACGGTCTGCTGACCAGCATCGCCAGTGAGGCGAGGGTGTCGCTCAGTACCGTGTCCAAGGTGGTGCACCGGCGTCATGACGTCGGTGCGGCGACGCGCGCCCGGGTCGAGGAACTGCTGGCGCGACACGGGTACGTCCGGCCCGGAGAGCAGGATCCTTCGGCGCCGCGCCAGATCATCGCGGTGTTCCGGGACCTGTCAGGCCCGTACACGCTCGAAGTCGTCCGCGGGATCGTCGACGCGGCGGACGAACTGGGTGTGGACGTGGTGACCGGGACGACCGGTCAGCGCTCGATCTCCAAGTGGCTGGAGGAGTGCGTGGCGCTCGACGCGGCCGGGCTGATCATCGTGATCTCGATGCTCGCCGAGGACGACCAGCGCCGCATCGTCGAGCAGCGGCTGCCGGTCGTGCTGATCGACCCCCTCAGCGCGCCGAGCCATGACATCCCGAGCATCGGGGTGACGAACTGGAGCGGAGCCAGGGAAGCGGTTCAGCATCTGCTGGGGCTCGGGCACACCC
The DNA here is from genome assembly GCF_001418655.1 of Streptomyces phaeochromogenes. GTDB lineage: Bacteria > Actinomycetota > Actinomycetes > Streptomycetales > Streptomycetaceae > Streptomyces > Streptomyces phaeochromogenes. The sequence continues at coordinate 49,935 of NZ_LIQZ01000094.1, forward strand.
GGATCGGCATGGTCGCGGGCCGTTCGCACTCGCTGGCCGGGGCGGCGCGGCTGCACGGTTACCGGGCAGCACTGGAGGAGGCGGGTGTCGCGTACGATCCGGCGATCGTGCGCTCGACGGACTTCGACTTCGAGGAGTCGCTGATCGCCAGCCTGCAGATCCTGCGCTCCGACGATCCGCCCACGGCCGTCTTCGCGGCGAGCGACGCGCAGGCGCTCGGCGTCCTGGAGGCCGCCCGCCAACACGGATTGAGAGTTCCCGAGAACCTGGCCGTCATGTCCTTCGACGACACGCTCGTGGCGGCCATGGCCTGCCCGCCGCTCAGCGCGGTGCGCCAGCCGTTCGAGGAACTGGGCGCCGAAGCCACCCGGGTGCTGGTGCAACTGGCAGAGGGCCGGCCGCTCGCGTCATCGCGGATCGAACTGGCGACGGAACTCGTCCTGCGCACCTCTACGTCGGTCCGCCGCCCGGCCAGTACGGGGTGAGGGGCGGGCCCCCGCCCCACTGACGTCGGCCGCGCCTGTGTCGGCCGAGTGGGATGGTCACCGTGGCGATGCCGCAACAGCCGTTCGCGGTCGGTGAGTTGTGTTTTGTGGACGCTGCGCGCCGGAATTCCCGGCCTCCCGGAAGTAATGCGCCTGAGCAGCTCGAACAGGCGCGGAGCGTACAGGAGTTGTCCGCCGAGGCTGCGAAAGAGTTTCGTAGGTCGGCCGTCGTCGGATTTCCGCAGGTCATCGGAGACCCGGATGCATTTACCCCGGACGGTGTGATCGATCCGGCGTGTACTTTCGCTCAGCACACAGTCAGCTGATGCCCATAGAGAGGTCCACGCCGAAGTGACGGGCCCAGCCAGGTCGCGCCGCAATGCCCAGTACGGGCTTCTCACCTCGATAGCCAATGAGGTCGGTGTCTCGCTCGCGACCGTTTCGAAGGTCGTCCACCGGAGACGTGACGTGTCCGAGGCGACACGGGCCCGGATCGAGGCGCTGCTGACCGAACACGGCTACGTCCGCGCCGGGGAGAGCGACGCGCACCGGCCGCGGCAGATCCTTGCAGTGTTCCGGGACCTGGCGGGCCCCTACACCCTGGAAGTCGTCCGGGGCATCGTGGAGTCGGCGGCCGAGGTGGGCGTCCACACGACCGTCGGCACGACGGGCCGGCGCTCGATCGCCCAGTGGCTGGAACAGTGCCTCAAGCTGGACGCGCTCGGGGTCGTCATCGTCATCTCCACCCTCGCCGAGCAGGACCAGCGCCGGATCCTGGACCAGCGCCTGCCGGTGGTGCTCGTCGACCCCCTGAACGCTCCCGACGCGGACATCCCGAGCATCGGCGTGACCAACTGGCACGGCGCGACGACCGCCGTCCAGCACCTGATCGACCTCGGGCACCGCCGGATCGGCATGCTGGCCGGCCGTTCGAGTTCACTGGCCGGATCCGCGCGTCTGCACGGCTACCGGGCCGCCCTCGCGGAGGCCCGAATCCCCTATGACCCCGCACTCGTTCGGTCGACGGACTTCGACTACGGCGAGGCCCTGCGCGCCGCCCGCCAGGTCCTGGACCGGCCCGAAAGGCCGACGGCACTGTTCGCCGCGAGCGACGTCCAGGCACTGGGCGCGATGGAGGCCGCCCGGCAGCTGGGTATCGACGTGCCGCGCGAGCTGTCGGTCATGTCGTTCGACGACACCCTGGTGGCCGCGATGGCCTCACCGCCGCTGAGTGCCGTACGACAGCCCTTCCGGGAGCTGGGTCAGGAGGCCACGCGGGTCCTGCTGCACCTGGCCGATGGCAAGCCTCCCGCGACGACGCGTAAGGAACTCGCGACGGAATTGATCGTGCGCATGTCCACGGCCCCGCCGAAGACCGGGCCGGAGAAGAGCGTTTGACCTCGGATTCCGCAACCCCCCGGACTGCGAAAGTCTTTCGCAACCGAGGACCCTTCGGTTATTGCCGCAGCCGAATTGCGCCGCTTAGCGTGACCGACGCCGGCTCAGCCGCAGGAGCAGCGGGACGCAAACCTTGCGTAAGCACCTGACGGTCGTGGCCATCGATTCATGTCCCCTTGCTGACAGGTCCGGGACGACCTGACGGGTGAAGCACACCCGCGAGAAGGGGACCCTGCCCACTCGAAAGGTGTTCAACGATGAACAGAGTGTCGCGACGGTGGTTTCTCACCGCCACGGCGGCCACCGCGGTGAGCGTCACCGCGGCCGGCTGCGGCTCGTCCGGCAGCACCACGTCCTCTCCCACGGGCAACGTGGACTTCTGGACGCTGCAGGACCCGACCAACCCGGTCCAGAAGACGGCCGTGGACACCTTCAACTCCGGCGGCAAGGGCAAGGTCAGCATGACCGTCATCGCCACGGACGGATACAAGGACAAGCTGCGCACCGCGATGGGCTCCTCGAAGATGCCCGGGATGTTCTTCAACTGGGGCGGCGGCAGCCTCGACGACTATGTGAAGGCAGGGAAGCTGGTCGAGCTCGACTCCGCCCTGGAGTCGCACTTCCTGCCCTCCGCGCTGGCCGCGGGCAAGGTCGACGGCAAGCTCGTGGGCATACCGTGCCGCGGCACCCAGCCGGTGTTCCTCTTCTACAACAAGAAGGTCTTCTCCGACGCCGGGGCCGAACCGCCGAAGACCTACGCCGATCTGCGGGACCTGGTGAAGGTCTTCAAGGGCAGGGGCGTCACACCGTTCGCTCTCGCGGGCAACGCCACCTCCTCATGGACCGAGCTGATGTGGGTCGAGTACCTGGTCGACCGTCTCGCCGGTCCGGAGTTGTTCGCGAAGATCGCGGGCGGCGACTGGTCGCAGTGGAAGGACCCGGCGGTCCTCAGGACCGCACAGATGATCAAGGAGCTGGTGGACAGCGGAGCCTTCGGCAAGAGCTTCGGCTCCGTCAACTACGGCCCGGGCGGCACCACCACCCTGCTGAACAAGGGCAAGGCGGCGATGGTGCTGATGGGCTCGTGGGAGTACGCGCAGCAGCAGACCGAGGACCCGGACTTCACCAAGAAGCACCTGGGATACGTGCCCTTCCCGAGCGTCGCGGGAGGCAAGGGCGACGTCGCCAACGTGGTCGGCAACCCGACCAACTACCTCTCGGTGACCACGAGTGCCGCCAAGCAGACCGCGGCGGAGTTCCTCGCGACCACGTACGGCGACGCCTACGTCCGGGGACTGGTCGAGAAGGGAGAGGTGCCGATCACGTCGGACGCCGCGCGGTTCCTCGCCAAGGCGACCGACCCGGCGTACGCGAACTTCCAGTACGACCTGGTGAAGAAGGCCCCCGCCTTCACCCAGTCCTGGGACCAGGCGCTCGGCCTCACCCTGGGCACGCCGCTGCTGACCGAGATCCAGAAGCTGTTCAACGGGCAGAGCTCGCCGGAGCAGTTCGTCAGCGCGGTACTGGCGATCAAGAAGTAGGAAGGCACGTCCACGTGGTCTCCGCAACGACTTCGCAGTCCGTCGGCAAGCAGCGGGTTCGTGACCGGGCCGCTCCACCCACCCTGGAGCGGCCCGGCGTGGCCTGGGCCGTACCCGGGCTGCTGTTCTTCCTCGTCTTCGCCGTCGCACCGATGGTGGGGGTGCTCTACCTCTCCTTCACCCACTGGGACGGACTGAACACCCCGCAGTTCACAGGTGCCGAGAACTGGTCGCGGTTCTTCGGTGACAGTCAGGTCTGGCAGGCCACCGCGGTGACGGGCGTCCTGCTGGTCGGCAACATCCTGGTCCAGGCGCCGGTCAGCATCCTGCTGGGCGTCTGGGCGGCCGGCCATCAGCGCAACCGGGCCGTCCTGTCTGCGGTGTTCTTCCTGCCACTGCTGCTGTCCACGGCGGCCACGGCCATCATGTGGCGCCAGCTGCTGGACCCGAACTTCGGCCTGCCGTCGAAGGTGCAGTGGCTCTTCGGCGCGAATCCGCTCGGCACCCAGCAGGGCGCGATCGCCTGTCTGGTCCTGGTCACCAGCTGGCAGTTCGTCCCCTTCCACAGCCTGCTCTACCAGGGGGCCGCCCGCGCCATCCCGCAGACGCTGTACCAGGCGGCCTCGATCGACGGTGCGGGGAGGCGGCTGCAGTTCTTCCACATCACGCTGCCACAGCTGCGCAACACGATGATCACCTCGACCATCTTCATGGTCGTCGGTGGCCTCACCGCCTTCGACATCGTGCTGCTGCTGACCAACGGCGGCCCGGGCACCGACACCTCGATCCTGCCCTTCTCGATGTACCAGACCGCGTTCCGCACCTACGACTACGGCTACGCCAGCGCCATCGCGAGCTTCCTGCTGCTGATCGCCACCGCCGCCTCGGTCCTCCTCACCAAGCTCAGTGGATACGACAAGATGACGAGCACCCTGGAGGGGCTGTGAGGACACGCCCGAACTACGCCGCGGGTGGCGCCGCGTTCGTCTGGCTGCTGATCATCGGCGTACCGCTGTACGCGCTGCTGAACACCGCGCTGCAACCGCCGTCGAAGTACACGGACAAGGGCCCGCTGGGGCTCCCCACGGCCCTGACGTTCGACAACTTCAGCACGGTGCTGGACAGCGGGTTCCTGCAGTACATCTGGAACACCGTTTTCGTCGCCGCCGGCACGGTCGCCATCGTGCTGGCCCTGGGGATACCGATCAGCTACGCGGTCGTACGAGGGAGGGGCTGGTACAGCAGGGGAGTGTTCCGGCTGTTCCTGCTGGGCCTTGCGATTCCCTCCCAGGCGGTCATCATCCCGCTCTTCCTCATCGTCAACGACCTCGGCTTCTACGACACGTTGTGGGGCATCATCCTGCCCACCGCCGCGTTCGCGCTGCCGGTGAGCGTGCTGGTCCTCAGCGGTGGGATGCGGGACATCTCCACCGAGTTGTACGAGGCGATGGCGCTGGACGGCGCGAGCCCGGCCCGGTCCCTGCTGACCCTGGTCGTCCCGATGTCGAAGTCGGCCATCGCCACCACGTCGGTCTTCGCGGCGCTCCAGGCGTGGAACGGCTTCCTCTTCCCACTGATCATGACCCAGTCCGACGACACCAAGCTGGTGACGCTGGGCCTGTACAACTTCGTCTCCCAGTACGGCGCGAACGTGCCGGCGCTGCTGGCCGCGGTGCTGCTGTCCGCCGCGCCCATCCTCGTCGTCTACCTCTTCGCCCGCCGGGCCCTGGTGGCCGGCCTCATGGGGGCCGGCGGCAAGTGACGGGCCCGGGCCCGGTGTGCCCGCAGCCCTGCCCTTCCAAAGCCCCCGCCCTTCCAACTGGGCTTCTCCACCATGCCCTTCGCGGCGCCCTCCGGGGTGCCTGCACGCGCCCTTCGGGTGCCCGCACACAGAAATGGATGCCACCGTGACGATCAGCGAAGAGCGCCCGACGACCGGGCTGTGGCACGACCCCGCGCTGCCCGTGTCCGACCGCGCCCGGGCCCTGCTCGGCGCCATGACAACGGCCGAGAAGATCGCGCAGCTCGGCAGCACGTGGCCGGGCCACGACGCGGGCGGCGATGTCGCTCCCATGCAGGACACCTTCCGCGGCGCCGAGCGGTTCGAGGACGCGATCGTGGACGGGCTCGGACACCTGACACGAGTGTTCGGCACCGCGCCCCTCGCCCCCGAAGCCGGCCGCGAACGGCTGGCAGCCATGCAGGAGCGGGTGGTCGCGGCGAACCGCTTCGGGATCCCGGCCATCGCCCACGAGGAGTGCCTGACCGGGCTCAACGCCTGGCAGGCGACGGTCTACCCGACCCCGCTCGCCTGGGCGGCCACCTTCGACCCCGGCCTGACACAGCGGATGGCGGCGGCCATCGGCTCGGACATGGCGGCCGTCGGCGTCCACCAAGGGCTGTCCCCCGTCGTGGACGTCGTACGCGACTACCGCTGGGGCCGGGTGGAGGAGACTCTCGGCGAGGACCCGTACCTCGTCTCGGAACTGGGCCTGGCCTACGTTCAGGGGCTGCAGTCGGCCGGTGTCGTGGCCACGCTGAAGCACTTCGCCGGGTACTCCGCATCCCGGGCGGCCCGCAACCACGCCCCTGCCGCTCTCGGCCCGCGCGAACTCGCCGACATCGTCCTCGTCCCGTTCGAGAAGGCAGTGGTGAAGGGCCGCGTCGGCTCGGTCATGAACGCCTACAACGACATCGACGGCGTGCCCTGCGGCGCGGACGAGCACCTGCTCACCCAACTCCTGCGTGACACCTGGGGGTTCGAGGGCACGGTCGTCTCCGACTACTGGGCCATCGCGTTCCTCGCCACCCTGCACCACGTGGCGGCCGACATCCCGGACGCGGCCCACGCCGCACTCCGGGCCGGGATCGACGTCGAACTGCCGCACACCACGGCGTACGGGCAGGCGCTCGTGGACCACGGCGTCCCCATGGACCTTCTCGACCGCGCGGCGCTGCGCGTCCTGACACAGAAGGCCCAACTCGGCCTGCTGGACCCGGACTGGCGCCCCGACCGGTACACGGCCCCCGCGGACTTCGACTCCGCACGCAACCGCGACATCGCCCGCACCCTGGCCGAGGAGTCCGTCGTCCTGCTCGACAACACCTCGGACCTCCTGCCGCTCACCGGCACGCACTCCGTCGCCGTGATCGGTCCCGCGGCCGACGACGCCAACTGCCTGTTCGGCTGCTACTCGTTCCCCAACCACGTGCTTCCCCACCACCCCACAACGCCCATGGGAATCGAGGCGCCCACGGTGCTCGACGCCGTCCGGCGGGAGTTCCCCGACGCGGTGGTGCACCACGAGGCCGGATGCCAGGTCACCGGGGACGACCGCGGCGGCATCGAAGCCGCGGTGGAGGCCGCCACCGCGGCGGACGTGACGATTCTCGTCGTGGGCGACCGCTCCGGCCTGTTCGGCCACGGATCCTCCGGCGAGGGCTGCGACGTCGGTGACCTGACCCTTCCGGGGGTGCAGGACGAGCTGGTCGAGGCCGTCCTCGGCGCGGCGCGCCGGGCCGTCCTCGTCGTCGTCTCGGGCCGCCCGTACGCGATCGGCCGGCACGCGCGGGCGGCGGACGCGACCGTGCAGGCGTTCTTCCCCGGCGAGGAGGGCGCGGCGGCCATCGCCGGCGTACTTTCCGGCCGGGTCAATCCCTCCGGACGCCTGCCGGTGCAGATCCCGGGCGACACGGCCGGTCAGCCGGGCACCTACCTGGCACCCCCGCTCGCGCTCAAGAGCGACGGCGTGAGCAACATCGACCCGAGCCCCGTTTTCCCTTTCGGACACGGCCTGTCCTACACGTCCTTCGCCATCGAGGACGCACGGGCCGACACGGACACCATCGCGGTCGACGGGTCGGTCACGGTACGGGCCACGGTCTCCAACACCGGTTCCAGGAAGGGCACTTCGGTGCCCCAGCTGTATCTCACCGATCCGGTCGCCTCCGTCACCAGGCCCGTCCGCCAGCTGATCGGCTTCACCCGGGTCGAGCTGGCCGCCGGTGAGACCCGCACCGTGGAGTTCGACGTACACGCGGACATGGCCGGCTTCACCGGGCGGGACCTGCGCCGTCGCGTCGAGCCCGGCCGCCTCGTACTGACCGTCGCTCAGTCGGCCGGGGATCGCGGGCAGTCCGTGGAGGTGGAGCTGCGCGGTGAGACGCGGATCGTCGACCACACCCGGACGATGACCACGGCCGTCACGATCCTCCAGGACTGATCCCGCCCGTCCTCCTCAGCACGGCAAGTAACGAAGCACCTTTCCCTTCGGCCATGGAGCCGGCCTGCCGACTTCCGTGGCCGCCGACCATACGATCAGTGGAGCCGCAGTGATCCAGAGATTGGTACGGAGGGCCCTCGCGACAGCGACAGCCTTCGGAGTGGGCGTGGCACTCGCCATTTCCTCATCAGGGAGCGCGTCGGCATATCAGCCGAGCCAGACGAACCTGTACGTGTCGCAGGACAGCGCCGCGTGCAACAAGAAGCCGTGTGTTCTCTACCCGAAGTCGGCCCAGCTTCCGAGCGGCCGCATCGTGGCGTCGTTCGAGAACAGCAAGGGCGACCCGGTGGGGCAGACGCTGCCCGTCTACAAGAGCGACGACGACGGCACGACGTGGCAGAAGCTGACCGACCTGAGGGCGCCCGCCTCGCTGTCCAGCGACACCAAATACGCGAAATACACGAGCAATTGGACGAACCCGTACCTCTACGTGCTTCCGCAGGACGTCGGAACACTCAAGGCCGGCACGCTGCTCCTGGCGAGCGTCGTCTCGGGGGACGACCCCTACTACCGGGAGCGCAAGGCAGCAGACCCCAACTGGACGGCGGACGGCGACGGCGACCGAAAGGACGTGGCGATCGCGCTGTACTCCAGCACCGACGAGGGCTCGACCTGGAGGATCGAGAACATCATCGCCGCCGGTGGGTGGCAGGGCGCCCGCATCTCGAACGCCAACACCTCGGCACAGTCCGATCCCGTCTGGGAGCCGTACCTCGTCGCCCGCAACGGCAAACTCGTCGCCTACTACTCCGACGAGCACGACTACCTCGGTTTCGACTCCGCCACCGGTGCACCGACGCGCGACCCGGCCGACGACACCGCCACGGACGCGCGCAACCAGATCCTCGTGCACAAGACCTGGGACGGCGCCAGCACCTCGTCCTGGAGCCAGCCGATCGTCGACGTCCCGGGCACGACCGAGAACCTGGGCGGCAAGACACTGATCGGCAACGGCCGCCCGGGCATGACGACGATCTCCGAGACCACCGACGGCAAGTGGTTGCTCACCTACGAGTACTGGGGCGGCGGAGCGAACGCGCGCTACCGGCTCGCGGACGACCCGCTGAAGTTCTACCCGACCGGTGTGACGGACCTTCCGGTGACCAGCCTGCCCGTGCCCTCCGGGGGACGGACGCTGTCGACGGGCGGCAGCCCCGTGCTCATCACGATGCCGGACGGACGGATCGTCTACAACGCGAATGGCAGCGGCAACGTCTGGGTGAACGAGTCCGGCAGGAGCGACGGCACCTGGAAGGAGTACCAGACGCCGGTCGCCTCCGGTTACAGCCGCACTCTCCAGTACGTGGAGGGCACGGGACGCGTTGTCGTCCTCCAGGCCGACTTCGGCACCGGTTACGGTCCCATACGCTACGGCGAGGTCGACCTCGGCCGGTCCGCGGGGACCTACAGCACCCTCGTGAACCGCGCGACCGGCCAGGCCCTCAGCCCCGACGCCGGCAAGACGCAGGACGCGAACCTCACGGGCAACGTCCCCGACCTCGTCCTGCGCACCCGGGACGCCGGCAACGACACCCAGCGCTGGCATCTCACGGCCAAGGGCAGCAACGTAATCCTGCTCAACAAGGCCGGAGGCCGCTCGGTCGCCATCTGGACCGGCACCGCCACCGCCGGGCAGCGGCTCGCACAATGGGTCGACGACGGAGCAACCGACAAGCAGTGGACCCTCGTACCGTCGACCGACGGCTACTACAGGCTCCGCTCGGTCCGCAACACCAGTCTGTTCATGACGGGCGCGACCCAGAACGGCGCCGTCACCCTCGCGGCGTCGACCGCCGACGGCTCGCAGGACTGGCAGTTGGTCCAGGACCCCCTGCCGACGGACACCGCCTTCACGCTGAAGGGCGCCAACTCCGGCCGCTGCCTCGACGTCCCGAACGGCCAAACGGGCGTGCAGGTACAGATCTACGACTGCTCCGGGAACGCGAACCAGACCATCACGCAGACCACCGCGGGCGAACTCCGGGTCGCCGGCAAGTGCCTCGCGGCGGACGGTGACGGCACGACCTCGGGTACCAAGCTCATCCTCTGGGCCTGCAACGGCAAGTCCAGCCAGAAGTGGTGGTTCCGGCTGGACGGCTCCGTGATCAACCGCTCCAACGGTCACGCCATCGACGTGACCAACTGGGCCACGGCCAACGGGTCGCTCGTACAACTGTCGACCGCTCTCGGCAACGCCACCCAGAGGTGGAGCCGAAGCTGAGCCCACGGTCGTCCTCGTCGATCAAGGTCTATGGCTGGAGGTCGCGCCGGTACCAAGTGCCTGACTTGCCGCCGAGATCGGCCGGGGTGGCAGGGCCATCCGGTACGAACCCGGCCTTGGCCAAGACCTTCTGGGACGCGGCGTTGTCGTGGGAGGTGGCCGCCCGCAGTGTGCGCAGCCCGTGCGTCGCTGTCGCCACCCGGCACAGCTCCCGGACGGTCGCGGTCGCCACGCCGCGGCCGGCGACCCGCTCGGCGACCCGGTAGCCGAGTCTGGCGGTGCCGTCCTCCAAGTCGTACAGGTTGAACCTGCCGAGTACCGAGCCGTCCTCGGCGACGAGCACGTAGAAGGCGCAGATGCCGGCCTCCTGCTCGGCCAGCGAGGCGTTGTACCGGTCGGTGAACTGGTCGAAGAAGTCGTCGCCGCGGTCGGAGATCGAGGCAGCGAAGTAGGTGCGGTTCGCCAGCTCGAAGGCCAGGACCGCCGGGGCGTGGCCGGCATGCAGCCGCTTCAGCTCGGGCATTGCCCGACTCTAGTCAGATCGTGCGCTGAGGCCACCCGAGTTTCCGACGATGGCAGTCAGCCGAAACGGCCGCCCACCTCGGTGCGAAACGGCGAGGCTAGTGCCGTCGTCTCGCCATGGGGAGAATGAAAGTCAGTCATGAGATTGCGAAAACAAGGATCGTGGCGGATCGCTTGGGTGGTGCCCGCGCTGTCGCTACTGGCGTTGGCCGGGTGTGCCGAGGGGCCATCGTCGAAGTCGACAGCAACGGGGGCGGCAACGCGGGCGGCCACGGCGGCGGCCGTCGACTGCGACCGGATCGCGGGTAACGGCCGCACGTTCTACGAGAGCAATCCGACGTACACGGATCTCCGTGACGACGGTGAGGACTGGTCGTCGACCGCGCCGGAGGCGCAGGGGATGGATTCCAGCACGTTGCGTACGGGGCTGACCAAGCTCGGCAACAACGCTTCGTTGCTCAGCGCGCTGGTCATCCGACACGACCGTCTCGTGGCCGAGCGGTATTACGACGGTAGCGGCGCGCAGCGGAGCAATAACGTCCATTCGGTGTCGAAGAGTGTTCTGCAGGCGTTGGTCCACATCGCGGTCGAGAAGGGCGACATCGGAAGCCTGGACGACCCGGTGGCCGACTATCTGCCGGAGTACTTCCGCAAGGCGTCGCCGACCAAGAAAAAGATCACCATCCGGCACATGTTGACCATGAGGTCAGGTCTCGACTGGACGGAGGATTCGACAGAGAGTCAGGTCGAGAAGACGTCGGACTGGGTCCGGTCGATTCTCGGCCGTGAGCTCGTCTCCGCGCCTGGCACGACGTACAACTACAGCAGCGGCAATACGCACGTCGTCTCGGCCGTGCTGCAGAAGGCGACCGGCATGAGCACCTGTCGGTTCGCCCACCAGAATCTGTTCGGACCGATGGGCATCAGGGCCGAGCATTGGGGCCGTGACCCGCAAGGCGTCTTCTCCGGCGGCTACAACGTCTACCTGACGCCACGGGAAATGGCCAAGTTCGGACTGCTCTACCTGCACGACGGCAAGTGGGGTGGCCGACAACTCGTGCCACGTGGTGCTGTGCGTGCGGCGCAGGCCCGGACCACCGAGGTCGACGACGTATTCGCCTATTCCGAGGGCTGGTGGACGCAGACCATCTCCGAACGCCCGACGTACTTCGCCTGGGGATACGGCGGGCAGTTCGTCTACGTCATCCCCAGCGCGGACATCGTGCTCGTGACCAGCGAGAACACCAGCGAAAACAGCATCAACAAGGAGATCAACCCAGGGGAGTTCATTCGCGACTACCTGCTGCCCGCCATGACCGACCCCTGATCTCCGTGCTCTCGGCCTATGACGGGCCCGGTTCTGTCCTGGCCACGTACACGGTGTTGGTCGAGGTGCCGCCCTGCAGGGGATTGGCGAAGTCGACGACATGGGCCGCTGATTGCGGGAAGACCTCTGCGAGTACGGAGGTGAACTGTTCGTCCGGCGGGTCGTTCGACCACAGGGCGAAGGCCCCGTTGGGGTGGAGGTGTTCGGCGAGAGCGCGGAGCCCGGCAGGCTGGTAGAGCGCCGCGTGGCGCGGGTGGAGCACGTGGCGCGGAGAGTGGTCGACGTCGAGCAGGACGGCGTGGAAACGGCGGCCCGGCTCCATCGGGTCCAGACCGCGCGAATCGGCCGCCATCGCGAAGAAATCGCCTTGGACCAGGCGGCATCGGGGGTCCGAGGTCAGCCGGGTGCCGAGCGGGACCAGGCCCCGCCGATGCCAGTCGATGACTTCGGCGAGTGTGTCGATCACGGTCAGAGAGCGCACCCGGGGGTCGTCCAGCGCAGCCTCGGCGGTGTACCCGAGCCCGAGTCCGCCGACGACGACGTCCAGTTCGTCGTCCTGCAGTTTCGCCAGTCCGAGTTCCGCAAGCGCGATCTCGCCGGCTGTGAAGAGGCTGGACATCAGGAACTCGTCGCCGAGCTTCACCTCGTAGACATCGGTGCCCGATGCCGGGTCGCGTCGGCGCCGCAGGCTGATGTCGCCCATCGCCGTCGGGCGCCAGTCGATCTCCTCGAAACGCGCGCTCATCCGTTTGCCTTTCTGAGGCACCGTCGGTGCCGGAAGTCGGTGCCTGGAACGCCGCCCAGTGCAGGTGTGGACGCAGGCGCGGACCCGCCCCTGCCCCTACCGGCGAGGCAGGGGCAGGGGAGAGGGGAAGGAACCCGGTCAGGCGTCGATGATGACCGGGATGATGAGGGGCCTGCGGCGGTGGGTACGGAAGGCCCAGTTCGCCACGGCGCGGGCGATGAGCTGTTCCAACTGGTGTGCGTCGCCCACGCCTTCCTGGGCCGCGGTCGCCAGAGTCTTCTCGATGACAGGGATGACCGGTTCGAAGGTGGTGTCGTCGTGGACGAACCCGCGGGCCAGGAAGTCGGGGGTCTCGGCAAGGGCGCCCGTGTCGGCGTCGACGATCGCCACCACGGTGACCACGCCCTCCTCGGCGAGGGTGAGGCGGTCCTTGAGGGACGCCTCGGTGGCGCCGCCGACCTCCATGCCGTCCACGTAGACGTTGCCCGCGGGCACCTTGCCGGTGATCGACGCACGCCCGTCCACGAGGTCGACGACGACGCCGTCCTCGGCGATGACCACCCGCTCGGGATCGACGCCCGTACGGATCGCCAGGTCGGCGTTGGCCCGTAGATGGCGCCATTCGCCGTGTACGGGCATGACATTGCGGGGCTTGACGATGTTGTAGCAGTAGACGAGCTCACCGGCGCTGGCGTGCCCGGAGACGTGCACCTTGGCGTTGCCCTTGTGGACGACATGGGCGCCCCACCGGGTCAGCCCGTTGATCACTCGGTAGATGGCGTTCTCGTTGCCGGGGATCAGGGAGCTGGCGAGCAGTACGGTGTCGCCCTTGCCGATGCGGATCACATGGTCGCGGTTGGCCATCCGGGACAGAGCCGCCATCGGCTCGCCCTGGGACCCGGTGCACACCAGGGTGATCTTGTGGTCGGCCAGCTTCTCCATTTCCTTGGTGCTCACGACCAGGCCGCTGGGAACCTTCAGGTATCCGAGGTCGCGGGCGATGCCCATGTTGCGGACCATGGAGCGGCCCACGAAGGCGACCTTGCGGCCGTGCTGGTGCGCGGCGTCCAGGACCTGCTGGATACGGTGCACATGGCTGGCGAAACTGGAGACGATCACCCGGCGCGGGGCCGTACGCATCACCTGTTCGATCGCCGGGTTCAGCTCGCGCTCGGAGGTGGTGAAGCCGGGTACCTCGGCGTTGGTGGAGTCGGTGAGGAAGAGATCGACGCCTTCTTCGCCGAGGCGGGCGAAGGCGCGCAGGTCGGTGATGCGGTCGTCCAGCGGGAACTGGTCCATCTTGAAGTCACCGGTGTGCAGGACGAGCCCCGCCCTGGTGCGGATCGCGACGGCGAGGCTGTCCGGGATGGAGTGGTTGACCGCCACGAATTCGCACTCGAAGGGGCCGAAACTGCGTCGGTCGCTCTCACGTACCCGCACCGTGCGCGGCCGGATTCCGTGCTCCTTGAGCTTGGCCTCCAGGAACGCCAGCGTCAGCTTCGAGCCCACGACGGGGATGTCGGAGCGCTCGCGCAGCAGATACGGCACGGCGCCGATGTGGTCCTCGTGGCCGTGGGTGAGTACCACTGCCACGATGTCGTCCAGGCGGTCACGGATCGAGGTGAAGTCCGGCAGGATCACGTCCACGCCGGGCTGGGTCTCTTCGGGGAACAGCACGCCGCAGTCGACGATGAGCAGCTTGCCGGCATGCTCGAAGACGGTCATGTTGCGGCCGATCTCACCCAGACCGCCCAGGGCGACGACCCTCAGCCCTCCTTCAGGCAGGGGAGGGGCGGCTTTGAGTTCGGGATGTGGATGGCTCATATTCCGACGTTACCGGAGAGTCTGCCGAGGAGATCCACTGGCTGCCCCGACCAGCGGGTTCTACGGGGCGTGGCCGAGGCGCTCAGCGGGCGGAACGGGGCTGCTGCGGCAACGGACGGGACAGTAGATCTCGTGTCCCTTGCCGTGACCGCCCGCCTCGACTGCCTCCCGGTGGGCTTCGGCGCCGGGCCATTCTAGGGGAGCACCTGGGTTCCGTGGCAGCCGCTCCAGCAGGCCCGGCGTCTCATCGTGTACGCACGCGTATGGATCGGGATCACCGGAGCATGTGCCGCCCAGCCGGCTTTTGGTTGAATCGCGTCGGGCTGGTGATCAATTCAGGGCAGTCGTAAGGGAACTGGCTACCCCGTATACGTCAACGGCTGCGGCCGTGGCCGTGGCCCGGAATCGCCCAACTCGGCCCCGTATCCGGGAAGGCCCCCGTGACCAATGAGACCTGGCATTTTCCCCCCGACCTCAGGGGCACCTTCGAACCTGAAGGCCTCACTCCCCGGCAGGCCGATGAAGCGCTTGCCTGTGCCTGGGAATACGTGCGAACGATCGTTCCCGCCTACACGGACCGAACGCGATACATTGCCCTCGCGCGCCTCACGGCAATTTCCACTGTGACGGAGTTCAGGGGTGAGCACATTTCCCCTCTGGATTCCCCGGTCATTGCAGGATATGACACCCGTGAACTGCTGGCCACTCTCTTCGCTGGAACCGCCGTCCACGAGACCATGGCCCGCGAGTACTACTCCTCAATCCTGATCACCGCAGAAAAGTCCTCCCCGAACGGGAACGCCGAGCTCCTGAGCCGCTACACGGCAGCGATCGCCCACAGCCCGGCGCAATGGTTTCGAATACGCGACTGCGACGCCCAGGCCCGCCTCTTCATCGCCGCCTCCCTGGCCTGCAACAACATCCAAGACGCCTGGCTGACCGAAGAGCAGAACCAGATCCTCACTGAAATCTGCGATGCGATGTACGACGCGGTCGCCTATCACAAACACCGGGCCGAAGGTGAAATATGCAACACCTTCGCCTACGCCCACCCCGGCCTCCGGCAAAGCACCTATCACACCTATCGCGAGACACTCTGGAATATCGATACCCACTGGGCCGACACTCCCGAACGTACTCCTGTCGTCAACTTTCTCCGCAACATCGCCGGCCCCATCCACATGACGATGCGCCGCTACCGATTCGTCGAGGACAGTCTCACGATCGGAAATCCCGAAACTGCCCAGACTGTCGACCAGGCACGCAAGAACGTCAAACTCTGGTACCGCCTAAGCCCGACCCCGAAGAACAACAGCCACTACCGGGACATCCTCGCCAGCCAAGACCGAGTCCTGTTCCCCGGATTCGCTGCGATACTGGAGAACGCCGGACAGCCCTGCCCTGACTGCGAATATCCCTCGCAATACACACCTTCACCTGCTCAATTCGCAGGCGTCCGCGTGTGCACTGCGCACCAGAAGGAATTCGACACCCACCTCGCAGAACTCCCCGGACGCGCTCGGCGTGTCCTCGGACTTTGAACTGATGACCGCGTCCGGCGCCATATCCGCGAGGCGATCACCTCGCTCGTCCCGTACGAGCGGCATCGCCGCGCCGCAGTCCCTCAGCCACGCCGACAGACCGACGGTCCGACCGTAGTGATGAGTTTTCGCGCCCGCGCCCGTCACACCTACGACGGGACATTGCGAGGCGGAAGGATGACGTGATGAGTGCGGACACGCGGCTGGAGGAGCTGGGCGTGAGCGGTCTGGGCAAGGGAGGGCTGGGCGAGGTCGACGAGGCGGCGTTCTCGGGGCTGGCGGAGCGGCACCGGCGGGAACTGCACGTGCACTGCTACCGGATGCTCGGGTCGTTCGAGGACGCCGAGGACACCGTGCAGGAGACGTTCCTGCGGGCCTGGCGGCGGCGGGAGACCTTCGAGGGGCGGTCGACGTTCCGGGCCTGGCTGTACCGGATCGCCACCAATGCCTGCCTGGACCTGCTCGCCAAGCGCCGCCCGGAGCCCGCGACCGGCGGCGAGGTGCTGTGGCTGCAGCCCTACCCGGACCGGCTGCTCGACGAGCTGCCCGCGGGCGACACGGACGAGCCGGAGACCGTCGCCGTCGCGCGGGAGACGATCGAGCTGGCGTACCTGGTCGCGGTCCAGCACCTCGCGCCGCGCCCGCGGGCCGTGCTGATCCTGCGGGACGTGCTCGGCTGGCCGGCGAAGGAGGTCGCGGAGCTCCTCGGGGACTCCGTCAACTCCGTGAACAGCGCGCTGCAGCGGGCCCGCGCCGGTATGCGGGAGCACCTGCCCGCCGAGCGGCAGGACTGGACCGGCGGCGAACAGGACGCCGGGACGCGCGATCTGGTGCGCCGCTTCACCGACGCCAGCGTGGCCACGGACATCCCCAGGATCGCCGCGCTGCTGCGGGACGACGTCCGCTGCTCGATGCCGCCCACGCCGGGCCTCTACGTCGGCCGCGACGCGGTGGTGAACGACTGGGTCGAGGACGGCTTCGAGGGCATGAAGGGCCTGCGCGCCGTCCCCACCTCCGTGAACCGGCAGCCCGCCGTCGCCTTCTACGTCTGGCAGGAGCGGGAGGGCGTGTATCTGCCGCTGACGATCGACGTCCTGCGGATCACCGGCGGGGCGATCACCGAGATCGTCACTTTCCACGACGACCAGTTCCCGCGGCTCGGGCTGCCCGAGCGCCTGCCGGCCGACGGCACGGAGTAGTCCCGGTGCGGACACTCACGCTGCGCGGTGGCGCGCGCGTCGCGGTGGTCGCGGAGGAGTGGTACGACGCGTTCGCCGTCGTCACCCGCGGGCGGGTGCAGCTGGAACTGCGCGACGGCGAGCCCGGTCCGGTCCTCGGACGCGACGCCGGGTTCTGGCTCCGCGGCACCGGCGTCCGCGCCCTGCGGAACCCCGGCCGTCGCACGGCGAGGGTGCGCATCGTCACCCCCGCGGCCAGGACCGTCACATGCGAGTCAACCCCCGTACGCCAGTTGCCGAATGACGGAGGAACGACATGACCAGCACGAACGACTTGACCGGCACGAACGACACCGGGGCTGTCGCGGGTCCGGCATCGGCCCCGGCCACCCACCGACTCCGCCGGCTCGTCGGCACCGGCTTCATCGCCACGCTCGCGGCGATGGCGGTCACCACCCTCGCCGCGGCGCTCGCCGAGGCCGTCGGCGTCGGCTTCGAGGTCCCCGAGGGTGGCGAGACGATCCCGTTGTCCGGGTTCGCCGTGGTGACCGGCTTCTTCTCGGCTGTGGGCATCGTCGTCGCAGTCGCGCTTCTTCGTTGGAGCGCTCGCCCCACTCATCGATTCGTGTGGACGGCGGTGTCGCTGACCGCGATCTCGTTGGTCCCGCCCCTCCTCTCCGGGGCGGACACCGCCACCGTCACCGCCCTCCTCGGGCTGCACCTCGTCCCTGCGGCGGTGATGATCCCGACCCTGACGCGGAGCCTCCGCACCCCGCTTGGTGCGGAACAGGGATAACGGTCCGGGTCAGTCCGTCACCCGCACCACCGCCGTCGCCCCCGCCCGTACGGTCGGCGTCGCGTACGTGTACGTCACGCCGCCGACCGTCTTGGTGCGCACGCGCTGCGGGACACCGTTGACCTCGATCTTCTTGTGGACTCCGGGGAAGCGGGCCTCCCAACGGTAGGCACCACGGCGGGCGTTGTTCGTCAGCCTGGTCTTCGTCGCGCCGTCGTGCCGCACGGTGATCGTGCTCGTGCCGATGGGTACATCCGCGGCCTGGAGCCACTTCATGCCCGACGGCAGCCGCGACTGCGTGGTCACCGTGCGGTTCGCCGCGTCCGGTGCGATGCCCATCAGGCCCTCGACGGTCTGACTGACCAGGGTGAACGACACCTCGGGGTAGTCACCGTTGGGGCCCTGGCTGGAGTTGACGTGCTGGAGTTCCCGCTGGCCGTAGATCCTCTTCATCCACGTCCAGGCGGTGTCGTTGCGGTTGTTCTTGAAGAACATGTCGGGCAGGTACGTCGTCGACTCGATGTTGGGCGACCCGTCCGGCCCCAACTCCTGCGCCTGGATGTAGTCGAGATAGGCGTCGTTGCGCGGACCTGGATCGAGGATCTGCTTCATCGGCACGAACACGCTGTTCTCCTTGCCCCAGCCGGTGACCGGGGTATTGGACGTGGTGTACGCGCGGACCATGTCGGCGCCGCTTCCGCTGCCGCTCCACTCGTCGTTGAAGTACGCCTTCAGCTCGGCGGCACGCCGGTCGTACTTCCTGGCCAGCGCGGTGTCGCCCTTGCCGCGCGCGAGTGTGGCCAGCGCCAGATAGGCCTGGTACTGCGAGGCGATACCGTCCCCGGCCTCGGCGAGGCCGTCGCCGTCCTGCTCGTTGTAGCTGGCGGCGCCCGCGAAGATGCCGTTCCCCGTACCCTCCGCGACCTTCACCTTGCCGTTGGGCTTGGCGCTGTTGTGCAGGTCGATGAACTCCTCGGTGGAGTGCCGGTAGAAGTTCCACATCGTCGGGTCGTCCACGTAGCTCTGGTCGCCGGTCCAGAGGTACGCCTGGCCTGCCTTCTCCACGAGTTCGAAGACGGCCGGCACCTCGCGCACGTAGTTGTCCGGGCTCTTGTAGTCGATGCTCAGGTAGGTCTTGGCATCGAAGTTGAGGGCCCACACCGGGAAGTACTTGTGCGCGGCGGTCGACGACGCCGCGAACGAGCGGAGCATCGTCTTGTTCGCCTCGTCGAGGCCGAGGATGTGGGCGCCGGCGAGCTGGTGTGTCATGTCGCGGGAGTAGTAGGCGCTGCGGTTGGCGTATCCCGCCCAGTAGGAGGCCGCGTACTGCGCGGTGCCGGTGCCGCCGGTCTGGTACTCGTCGACGTTGATCGGGCCCGTGGTGCCGGGCAGTTGGGCCCAGCTGTTGGCCTTTCTCTTGGCCCAGCCGAACATCTCGACGACCTCGGGGTCGGACGAGGTGACCTTGGGGTCTGCGGGCGCGGCGGGGGAGATCATCAAGTCGTCCGCGTTGACCCAGGCGCTGCCGGATCCGAACGCGATCTGCAGCCGGTCGCCGGCCTTCAGTTCGACGCCGCTGATGGTGTAGCGGGCGTACCCGCGGCGCTCCGGCAGGGCGATCGTCTCGACGGTCTCGCCGTTGCGCCGGACCGTGTACGTGCCGCCGGTGCCGGCGCTTCCGATCCACGCGGAGAAGTCGTAACTGCCGTTCCGGGGCGCGACGATGGACAGTTCCGCGCTCTTGCCCGCTCCGGCGTCGAGGTAGAGGAACCGGCCGCCGCCGTGGGAGTTGCCGGTGCCGACCCCGGTGCCCGCGCCGAAGGTCCAGCCCGTGCCGCCGTTCTCGAACCCCGGGTCGGGGATGGCGAGTTGAGGAGAGGCAGTGGAAGCGGCGGTGGGTACTGCGGGGGCCAGCGGCGCGAGCAGGGCAACAGCGGTGAGCAGTATGAGCCGCGAGGGCTTCATCGGGTCTCCCGGTCTTCGGTGACTGCGGGGTGGGGGTCCGAGTGGTGGCCGGAAAGCTAGCAGGGGCCGAAGAGGCGATTCAATGGTCATGCGCGAGAAACATGGAAGACACGCAGTCCGACTGCTACTTTGCACGGAGGGATGAGCTGAAAGTTTTCGTTAGGTTCTTGCAAGTCGTGAGCGGAGGGAATCGTATGAAGGTCGGCATCACCGAGGTCGCGGAGCGGGCGCAGGTGAGCGAGGCCACGGTCAGTCGGGTCATCAACCGGCGCCAGGGTGTGTCGCGCAAGACCCGCGAGGCGGTCGAGCAGGCGATGGCCGACCTGGGGTACGAGCGGCAGATGCGAGGTCAACTCGTCGCGGTCGTCACCGAGTTGGTGTCCAACCC
The DNA here is from genome assembly GCF_001418655.1 of Streptomyces phaeochromogenes. Taxonomy (GTDB): domain Bacteria; phylum Actinomycetota; class Actinomycetes; order Streptomycetales; family Streptomycetaceae; genus Streptomyces; species Streptomyces phaeochromogenes. Next base: position 70,149 of record NZ_LIQZ01000094.1, read on the forward strand.
GTTCTTCGCCGACGTCGCCGAACGGATCGAGTCCATCCTCGCCCCGCACGGCCTCAAGACGGTCCTGTGCCCGTGCTTCCCGGGTGGAGTGCAGGAGTTGGACTTCGTGACCTCCCTCGCCGACCGGGGAGTTGCGGCGGTCGTGTTCCTCTCGGCCAGCAACACACTGGAGGGCGCGGACCCGCAGGCGTACGAACTCCTGCGCTCCCGCAGAATCCCGTTCGTCGGGATCAACGGCCAGTTCGAGGGCGTGAGTGAGGCGCCGGTCTTCTCCACCGACGACCTGCTGGCCGCCGAACTCGCCGTCGACCACCTCCACCGACTCGGTCACCGCCGTATCGGCATGGCGTCGGGCCCGGTCGGCAACCGCCCGGCCGACCGCCGGGTCAGCGGCTTCGTCGCCTCGCTCGCCAAGCGCGGTGTCGAGGACGCGGAGCAGTGGGTGGTCCGGCAGTCCTACACCGTCGAGGGCGGCCAGTCCGCCGCGATCTCGCTCCTCGGCCGCGGTGCCACGGCGATCGTCGCCGCCAGTGACTACATGGCCCTGGGCGCGATCCGCGGTGCGCGCCGTCAGGGTTACGACGTCCCGGGCGATGTGTCGGTCGTCGGCTACGACGGCTCCATGATCATGGACTTCGTCGACCCTCCGCTCACGACGGTCCGTCAGCCGGCCGACCGTCTGGCCTCGGAGGTGGGCCGCAGCATCCTCGCCCTGGTCGGCAACCGCGACGTCCCCGTTGGTGAACTCCTCTTCGACCCCGAACTGGTGATCCGTGCGAGCACGGCGGTGCCGAAGGCGTGAGCTCCCCATCTTTGTCCAGGCCATTGACCTAGAGATCGGGTCTATAGACACTCCAGTCGGAGGTACGGCCAGATAATTGGCGGCAACTCTCCATATTCATCGGGTGTTTCGTGGCTCATGGATGCTCCGGAGGGGCTATGTCTCGGTTCGTGTTTCTCGGGGTGGCGCTCGCGCTGCTCGTCGGTGGCGGGAGCCCTGTCGCCGCGGCGCCGAAGGCGAGACCTGTGGTGGTCGACGTGGACGCCTACGGAGCCGACCCCACCGGCCGGAGGGACTCGACACCCGCCGTCGTCGCGGCGCTCCGGCACGCCAAGAACGTGGGTCGCGGTCGGCCGGTCAGGATCGAGTTCTCGAAGGGCACCTACCAGATCTACCCCGAGCGGGCCGAGACGCGTGAGCTGTACGTCTCCAACACCGTTGGCGCCGACCAGCGTTACCGGGACAAGAGGATCGGGCTGCTCGTCGAGGACATGCACGACGTCACCATCGACGGCGGCGGGGCGAAACTCGTCTACCACGGCCTGCAGACGGCGTTCGCGTCGATCCGCTCGACCGACGTGTCCTTCACGAACTTCTCCTTCGACTACGCGGCCCCCCAGGTCATCGACGCGACCGTCGCCACCACCGGTGTCACCGACGGGCACGCCTACCGCGTCCTGAAGATCCCGGACGGCAGCCCGTACAAGGTGAACGGCACGCACATCACCTGGCTCGGCGAGAAGAGCCCGGCCACCGGACAGCCGTACTGGTCAGGTGTCGACGGACTTCAGTACACACAGATCCACGACCCCGAGGCGCAACGGACCTGGCGCGGAGACAACCCGCTGTTCAACGACGTCGCCGCGGTCAGCGACCTGGGCGGACGCCGGATCCGGATCGACTACACCACCGCGGCACGGCCGGCAGACGCCGGGCTCGTCTACCAGATGCGCCTCATCGAGCGAACGGAACCGGGGGCGTTCATCTGGGAGTCCAAGAACGTCACGATGCGCTCGATGAACGCCTACTACCTCCAATCCTTCGGCGTGGTGGGGCAGTTCAGCGAGAACATCTCCATCGACAAGGTGAACTTCGCACCCGCTCCGAGGTCCGGCCGGTCGACGTCCTCCTTCGCGGACTTCGTGCAGATGTCCGGCGTCAAGGGGAAGGTCTCGATCACCCGGAGCGTCTTCGACGGCCCGCACGACGACCCGATCAACATCCACGGCACCTACCTGGAGGTCGTAGGGAAACCCGGGCCGTCCACCCTCACCCTCGCCTACAAGCACCCGCAGACCGCAGGATTCCCGCAGTTCGCCCCAGGTGACAAGGTCGAGTTCGCCACCAAGCGCATGATGACCCCGCTGGCGTCGGCGCAGGCGAGGGTCACCGCGGTCGACGGGCCGAGCGGGATGGACCACGACAAGCCGCTGACCACCATGACCGTCACCTTCGACCGTCCGGTTCCCGCCGAGGTCGAGATCGGCGGCACGGTCGTCGAGAACATCACGGCCACCCCGTCGGTCGTCATCTCCGGCAACGTGTTCCGCAACGTGCCGACCCGCGGCATCCTGGTCACCACCCGCAAACCCGTCCTGATCACCGGCAACCGGTTCGACGCGATGTCCATGGCCAGCATCTACGTCTCCGCCGACGCCTACCAGTGGTACGAGTCCGGGCCGGTCGCCGACCTGACGATCCGAGGGAACACGTTCACGCGGCCCAGCGGCCCGGTCATCTTCGTGGAGCCGACCAACCAGGTCATCGACCCGGCGACTCCGGTACACCACAACATCTCGGTCGAGCACAACTCGTTCGACATCGGCGACGTCACCATCGTCAACGCGAAGAGCGTCGGCGGGTTCGCATTCACCGGCAACACCGTCCGGCGGCTCGACGGACCGGCACACCCGCCGTACGCCTCCCCGCTGTTCGTCTTCCACGGCAGTTCAGGCCTCCGGATCGCGCACAACCGCTACGACAAGGGCCTGAACACATCCGTGGTCACGGACTGACTTGACTGCTCGGCTCGTCAGGCTGTGAGTCCCGCGTCGCGGGCCAGCAGGGCGGCCTGAACGCGGTTGGTGACTTCCAGCGCGGTCAGGACACGGCTGACGTGAGCCTTGACGGTGCTCTCGCGCATGGCGAGTCGGGTGGCGATGTCGGCGTTGGTGTCGCCGTGGGCGAGCAGGGCGAGCACGTCGCGTTCGCGGGGGGTGAGCCGGTCCAGCCGGGCCTTGGCCGCGGTTGCTTCCGGCTGGTTGGCCGCGTGGTAACGGTCGATGAGACGGCGGGCCGCGGTGGGGTGGAGCATGGCCGAGCCGGCGGCCACCAGGTGGACGGCGCGCAGTATTTCGGCGGGGTCGGTGTCCTTGAGCAGGAAGCCGTCGGCTCCGGCGGCGAGGGCGTTGTAGACGTACTCGTCGAGGTCGAAGGTGGTCAGGGTGATCACCTTCGGCGGATGGGGGAGGGCTCGCAGTCGGGCGGTGGCGGTGATGCCGTCCATGCGGGGCATGCGTACGTCGACGAGGGCGACGTCGATGCGGTGTGCCGTGGCCAGTTCGATGGCCTTCAGGCCGTCGGGGGCCTGGGCGACGACCTCGATGCCGGGGTCGCCGTCCAGGAGGTCGGCCAGGCCGAGGCGGACCAGCGCGTCGTCGTCGACGATCATGGTGCGGATCATGTGCGGGTGCCGTTCTGTTCGATGCCGGCGGGGTGGGGGATGCGTGCGGCAAGCCGCCATGCGCCCGCGCCGGCCGGTCCGGAGTTCAGGTGCCCGCCGAGAGCGGTGACGCGTTCGCGCAGGCCGACGAGGCCGTATCCGCTGCCGACGGTGTCCGTGCGGGGAGTGCCAGGGGGGTTCGTGACCTCGACGAGTGTGGCGGGCGGCCCGTAGTCGATGCGTACGGTCACCGGGGCACCGTCGGCGTGCTTGCGGGCATTGGTCAGTGCTTCCTGGACGATGCGGTACACGGCCAGTCGGTGGGTGGTGGGAGCCTGCTCGGGAAGGCCGTCGGTGGTCAGCTCGACGTGCTGGCCAGCGGCGCGGGCCTCGTCGGCCAGTTCCCCTGCTTCTCTCATCATCGGCGTGAGAGCGGCGCTGGTCGGCACGGCGTCGTGGTCGCGCAGCACGCCGAGGACGTCGCGCAGATCGGTGAGGGCCTTGACGGACGTCGTGCGCAGCAGTGCGAGGCGTTCGGCGACCGGTGCGGGCAGTGCGTCGCTCTTGGTGGCCAGGACACCGGTGTGCAGGGCGATCAGGCTCAGACGGTGGGCCAGGACGTCGTGCATCTCGGAGGCGATGCGGGACCGTTCCGCGATGCGGGCCGCCTCCTCGCGCAGCTGCGCCTCGATTCGTAGATGCTCGACGTCGGCTGCCAGCGCCGTCAGCAGGCGGCGCCGGCTGCCCAGCCACAGCCCGACGAGCACGGCCAGTACCGGCAGGAACACCGTGGACGCGTAGGACTGGCCCGTCCACAGGGAGGTGGACCGGTAGCCGAGCAGGTTGGCGCTCAGCGCGGCGACAGCACAGGCCACCGCCACCCGCGCCCGGCGGTCCACGGCCAGGTCGTACAGGGCGACTGCCAGCATGGGCAGCAGCAACGATCCCCACCACGCCGTGGCCACGGTGACCAGCAACGGCGCGGCGGGCCAGCGCAGCCGGGGCACGAGCAGGGCCGCTCCGCACACCAGCGCTGTGGCCATGACGGGGGCCTGGTAGCCCCCTTGGATCGCCGCGTCGTTGAGCGCGGCAGCCAGTACGCACAGGGCCACGAGGGCCCCACGTCCGTAGGCCGCCCATCTGCGGCTTTCTCTGCTGCTCACCTGGGCCATCCTAGGCAGACCGGTGCGCTGTTCTGTCTGCCGATCGATGGTGTCCGCCCTCTACTTTCGTAGGGGGACGCCGTCGCAGAACGACGGATCGCATGCCGGGCGCGGCTTTCTAGCGTCAATTCCATGAACGACCAGATCACCTCCCACGACCGTGCCTCTACGCGGCGCAATGCCGAAGGCTGGATGTTCCTGATCGAAGCGGCCCGTGATCTGCGCACCACGGGTGCCGTAGCCCCCAGCGGCAAGTCCCTGGCTCGCGTGCTCACCGACCCCGTACGGGCTCAGGCGCCCCGTCCGCTGGCGGTCCTGGAAGCCGGCGCGGGCACCGGCCCGGTCACCCGGGCCCTGATACCCCAGCTGTCCCGGGGCAGCCGCCTGGACATCGTCGAGGCCAACCCGCGGTTTGCCGAGCGACTGCGCAGCCTCGTCACCACGCACCCGCGCCTGACAGCTACGTCTGCGCAGGTGAACGTGCATCAGACCTACGTCGAGCAGCTCGACACCGACCAGCGCTACGACGTCATCGTCTCCGGGCTGCCCCTGACCAACTTCACTCCCGTGCAGGTCGAGCGCGTCATGGCCCGCTACCTGGAACTCCTCCATCCCGGCGGCACGCTGACCTACTTCGCCTACCTCGGCACCCGCAGGGCCCGCGCCCTGACTGCATCGCGAGCAGAAGCCCGCCGCCACGCCGCCGTGGACGAGATCATGGCCGCCTACCAGCGCACCTACGCCACAGGCCGCTGGACGGTATGGGCCAACGTTCCACCCGCCCACGTCTGGCATCTGCGACGTCCTCTCGTCTCCGCGGACCAGCTCGAGCCGCAGCCGGACGGGGCGAGTCGGTGAACGCGCTCTCCGACATCCTCGGGCACCTCCCGCCGGCCGCGGCGTACACAGTGGTGGCCGCTGCGGTCCTGGCCGAGTCGGTCCTTCTCGTCGGCGCTTTCGTCCCGACGCTGACCCTGCTCCTGACCGCCGGCGCGCTGGCCCGCACCGGCCACGTCAACCTTCTCCTCGTCATCGCAGCCGCGGCCGGCGCCGTGGTGGCGGGTGACTTCCTCGCCCACCGCACCGGCAGGTATCTCGGTGACCGGCTGCGCGGCGGCCACATGGGCCGTCGCGTTCCGGATGCTGCGTGGGGCCGGGCCGAGACGCTGATGATGCGCCACGGCGGCCGAGCGGTCTTCGTGGCCCGCTTCGTGCCGGTGGTGCGCACCCTCGCCCCGCACTCCGCGGGGGCCACCCGCCTGCCTTACAGGCGCATCGCTCCGTACAGTCTCGTCGCCGCTTGCGTGTGGGCCACAGCGGAAGTGGGTGTCGGATACGCCGCCGCGACCTCGCTGCAGCGCGTCCTCACGCTGGGCGGCCCCGCCCTCGGCCTGGTCGTTCTGATGGTGATCGGGGGCTCGCTGCTGTGGCGAAGAAGGCGCCGTCCGTCTCCTCCGACCCAGGAACCGGCGTCCGATCCTGCCACGCGGTCTTCCGGCCACGCTCAGGCGGGCCTGACTAGGCCGGCGTCGTAGGCGAAGATCACGGCCTGGACCCGGTCCCGGACCTCGATCTTGGTGAGGATGCTGCCCACATGTGACTTGACGGTGGACTCGGCGAGGGAGAGGCGCTCGGCGATCTCGGTGTTGCTCCAGCCGGTCGCGATGGCGGTGAGTACCTCGCGTTCGCGGTTCGTGAGGCGGGCCAGCTGCCGTTGCTGGTCGGGCGTGTGGCCCGGCAGACGGCTGCCGAACGCATCGATGAGCTTGCGGGTCAGACCGGGCGAAATGACGGCGTCCCCGACGGCCACCGCGCGGATGCCGGCGACGAGTTCGTCGGGCAGGGCGCCTTTCAGCAGGAACCCGGACGCCCCGGCGCGCAGGGCGTCGTAGGCGTACTCGTCGAGGTCGAAGGTGGTCAGGACCAGGATGCGGGAGCGTCCTCCGGACTCGACGATGCGTCTGGTGGCCTCGATGCCGTCCATGCCGGGCATGCGGACGTCCATCAGGACGACATCGGGCTTGAGCTCGGCGGCCTTGCGGACGGCTTCGGCACCGTGGGTGGCTTCACCGATGACGGTCAGGTCGGGTTGCTGCTCCAGGAGCATGCTGAAGCCGAGGCGTTGCAGGGCCTGGTCGTCGACGATGAGCACGGTGGTCA
>NZ_LIQZ01000095.1 GCF_001418655.1 Streptomyces phaeochromogenes
CGGTGGTCGGTGACCGTGTGCTCGAGGAGGGCCATCCCGATACCGCCGGTCATGGCGCCGATGGCCTGGCTGTCCGCCAGCTTCGGGCTGATGATCCGGCCCGCGTCGAAGACACCGAGCATCCGCCGCACCCGGACGAGACCGAGGCGGGCGTCGACGGCGACCTCGGCGAACACCGCGCCGTAGGCGTACATCGAGGACCGGGACTGTCCTGGGGTCCAGGACCCGTCCGCTTCGAGGTGTGTGCGGTCGTTGCGGGTGAGGAGTTGCCGGTAGGTCTCCCCGCGCGCGGGGTTGTTGCTCACGTGCAGTCGGCCTCCCCGCACGACGATGTCGTCGGCGTCGATGCCGTACAGGGGTGAGTCCTCGTCCCCGACGGCGAGTTGGATCGCCTGCTGTCGCAGTTTGTCGCAGCCGTCCTGGACGGTGGAGCCGACGCTGGCCATGGTGAGCGAGCCGCCGTGGAGCGGGGCCGTGGGCATGTTCGTGTCGCCGAGCCGGAAGGTGACGTTGCGGACCGCGAGGCCCAGGGCGTCGGCGGCGACCTGGGTCATGGAGGTGTACGTGCCGGGCCCCATGTCGCTGGTCGAGGACTCGATCAGGGCCGTGCCGTCGGCGTCCAGCCGCACCGAGGCCCGACCCGGGGCACGCAGGGTGTCGTAGAGCGCGGTCGCCATGCCGGTGCCGATCAGCCAGTCGCCGTCGCGGGTGGAGCGGGGCTTGGGGTTGCGGCGGCCCCAGCCGAACTCCTGGGCTCCGACGGTGTAGCACTCACGCAGCCGGCGGGTGGAGAACGGGCGCCCGCTGGACTGGTCGTTGTCGGGTTCGTTGCGCCGGCGCAGCTCGATGGGGTCGATGCCGAGCTCGTGGGCGAGTTCGTCCATCGCGCTCTCGATGGGGAAGGCGGCGGTGGAGTAGCCGGGGCCGCGCATCGGGGTCGGGGTGTTCACGTCCAGCGGCACGGTCCGGTGCGTCTGGCTGACGTTGGGGGTGGTGTAGAGCATCTGCCCCGGGGAGACGACGCCGCGCTCGGCGAACGTCTCGTAGCTGGACGTCTCGGCGCGCAGGTCGTGGGTCATCGCGGTCAACCGCCCGCGGCGGTCGCTGCCCAGGCGCACCTTGTACTCGTAGGCCGGACGGTAGCCCACTCCGAAGTAGAGCTGCCTGCGCGTGAGTACGAGCTTGACCGGGCGGCCGGTCTCGCGGGCGGCGAGGGCCGTGATGGTGATGTGCGGCCAGGCCCGCGCGGCGTTGCCGAACGCGCCTCCGACGAACGGCGAGATGACGCGGATGTTCTCCGCCGGGATGCCGAAGTTGGCGGCGAGTTCGTCCCGCGGGCTCTGCACCCACTGGGTCTTGTCCCACAGTGTCAGCCGGTCGCCGTCCCACTGGGCGACCGTGGCGTGGAGCTCCATCGCGTTGTGATGGTTGCGGGCGGGCCGGTATGTCATCTCCAGTCGTACGGGGGAGGATTGCAGGGCTGCCTCCGCGTCGCCGCGGGCATAGGTCCTGGGCTCGCCCGCCGCGGGGGCATCGGTGAGATCCGTGCTGGGGCGCTCGCTGTCGTAGTCGATCTCCACCAGGCTCGCCGCGTGCTGGGCGGCCTCCAAAGTGCCGGCCACGACGACGGCGACCGGCTGGCCGTGGAAGCGGACCAGGTCGTCCTGGAAGACGCGCAGCCGCTCACCCGGAAGGTTGAGTGACCCCGGATTGGGGCCGTACGGCAGCTTGGGCGCGTTGCGGTGGTGGATCACCTTCAGGACGCCGGGCTGGGCTTCGGCGGCGCCGGTGTCGATGCCGGTGATCCGGCCGAGGGCAGCACTGCTGTCGACCACAACGGCGTGCACAACCCCGTCGGGCTCGTGATCGGCGGCGTACTTCGCCTGCCCTGTCACCTTGAGTCGTCCGTCCACGCGGGAGAGTGGTGCGCCGACGGCTGCCTGCGGCTGGGGGCTCATTTGCTCTCTCCTACGATGCGCAGCTGACGTTCGACCGTCCGCTTGAGCAGCTCGACCTTGAAGCGGTTGTGTTCCAACGGCCGGGCTCCGTCCGCGGCCGACTCGGCGGCCCGGGCCCAGAGCCGTTCCGAGGGGCGTTCGCCGATGAGGGCCCGCTCGACGGCGGGCAGCTTCCACGGCACCGTCCCCACGCCCCCGGCGGCCACCTTGGCCTCACGGATCACGCCACCGCGGATGTGCAGGGCGACGGCGGCGGAGGTGAGGGCGAACTCGTAGGACTGGCGGTCCCGCACCTTCAAGTAGCCGGACTTCAACGGGCGCGGGCAGGCCGGGATCTCCACAGCGGTAATCAACTCACCTTTGCTGAGGGCCTGTTCGCGGTTCGGAGTGCTGCCCGGCCGTAGCAGGAAGTCGGCGAAGGGGACGCTGCGTGCGCCGTCCGGTCCGAGAAGATGCACCCGTGCGTCCAGGGCGGCGAAGGCGACGGCGGCGTCGGAGGGGTGGGTGGCCACGCAGTCCTCGGAGGTGCCCAGGATCGCGTGGGTGCGGTTGTACCCCTCGCGCGCGGCGCAACCGGAGCCGGGTTCCCGCTTGTTGCAGACGGCCGTGACGTCACGGAAGTACGTGCACCGGGTGCGCTGCATGATGTTGCCGCCGAGGGTGGCCATGTTGCGCAGCTGGGCGGAGGCGCTCAGCTCCAGCGCCTGCGAGACGACCGGATACGTGGTGCGCACCTTGCGGTGTGCTGCCGCCTCGCTCATGGTCACCAGCGCGCCTATGCGCAGACCGCCGCGTTCGGTGACGGTGACCTCGTCCAGCGGCAGGCCACTGATGTCGACGAGGGTTTCCGGGCGTTCGACGGTCTCACGCATCAGGTCTACCAGGGTGGTCCCGCCGGCGATGTACCGGCCGCCGCGCCGACCTGCTTCGAGAGCCTCACGCGTGCTGGGCGCCTTGGTGAAGGAGAAGGGATGCATCGTCACTCACTTCCGGCCCGAGGCCTGCTCGACCGCGCGCACGATCTTCACGTAGCACCCGCAGCGGCAGATGTTGCCGCTCATCCACTCCCGGATCTCCTCCGCGGAGCCGGTGTGGCCCTCCTGCATGCAGCCGACGCCCGACACGATCTGGCCCGGCGTGCAGTAGCCGCACTGGAACGCGTCCTGGTCGATGAACGCCTGCTGCAGCGGATGCAGTTGATCGCCCTTGGCCAGACCCTCGACGGTGGTGACCTCGGCGCCCTCCAGACGCACGGCCAGGGTGAGGCAGGAGTTGACCCGGCGGCCGTCCACCAGAACCGTGCAGGCCCCGCAGGCACCGGCGTTGCAGCCCTTCTTCGAACCGGTCAGACCGAGGTGCTCACGCAGCAGGTCGAGGAGCGAGGTGCGGTTGTCCACCGTGACGGTGTACCGCTTGCCGTTGACGGTCAACGAGACGCGGCTGCTGGGCGGCGCCTCGGCTGCAACGGCCTCCTCGACGCCGAGCAGCGACGGACCTGCGACCAGGCCGCCCGCCGCGATGACACCGCCGGCCGCGGAGGTCGTTGCGATGAAGGTACGACGCGACGGTGTGGACGAGGGCCGGGTGGGGGGTAACGCGGCTGACTCGGAGGTTTCGGTAGACATGCTCACTCTCTCGACACGAGGAAGGTGGGGGACTGGCAGATCGGCGTGAACCCAAGACGGAGGTGCACCGATGCCCCTCATGGCATTTCGGTTTCCGCCCAGCCTGGTGGACCAACCGGCGGTGTGGCAGGCCGTGTTGTGCCAGGGAACGGCGAGCCAGGGTATGAGAGAACCCCTCTCCCCACCTGTCCCACAGGGCACGACACTGTAAGACTGGGCCCTTTGGGAACCGGGTTCAGCGCCGCAGAACGCCGACGCGCCTCAGCCACGACTCGACTTGGGCATCGGCTTCCCGGACTTCCTCGCCACGCACCGCGAGCCCCTCCCCGATGGTCGCGCCCGGGCAGGACGCCGCGTAGTCCCGCTCGGTGGTCCCCAGTCCGCTCATCGCATATGTCGTGAGCGGATGAACCGTCTTGCCGCGGAAGTCGTACCTCTCGGCGAAGGTCGACATGATCATGGGTGCTCGGACGTTCCAGATGGGACTGCCCAGCAGCACCACGTCGTAAGGCTCGATCGAGGACGGGGGGTCGACGATGGCCGGCCGCGCACGGGCGTCCTGTTCGCGGACATTGCGCGCCACCGTCTCGTCGTAGTCGTCGGAGTAGGGGTCGACGGCTTCGATGCGGTGCACGTCGCACTCGATGCGCTCGCTGATCATTTCGGCGAGAACTTCGGTGTTTCCGACCTTGAGATTCGTACGCCCGCCGTAGGAGTAGTTCTCGCCCGGCCGGGAGAAGTAGGCCAGCAGGATGCGCTGCCCCGGCGAGGCGGCCGAGGCAGGTCGCTCGGTGGACTCCGGCGCCGGTCCGCTCGACCGCGACGGGGAACAGCCGGTGATCTGGACAGCGGTCATGGCGGTGGCTCCTCCCAGAAGTACGCCACGCAGGAGAGTGCGTCGCCCTACTGCGGCAGATGTGCCTTTCCCGGCGTTGAGTGCGTCCGCCATCATCCGCTGGTTCCGCGAAGGGAACGTATGGCCTCAAGATCCGCACGCAGCGTTCGCGGCTCGGCTTCGACAAGAAGGCCGACCGGGTCCAACACACCGTCCAGGGAGCCGGACTCGTCGCTCTTCAGGGTGCCGAAGAGCTCTGCCCAGTCCGACGGCTCATCTCCTTCGGTGGCGATGAGCTCGAACGTCTTACCCAGGGCGGTGTCGGTCAGCAAGCTGCGTACGAGTGTCTCGGCGATCTGGTCGCGGGCGATCCCGCCGTCGGCCGTGCCGCCCTGTTCGAGGACGAGCCGCCGCTGAGTGGGGCCGACGTGGTCGAACCAGCCGGGCCGGACGATCGTGTGGGGCAGTCCGCCGGCCCGCAGGAGCCGCTCGGAGCGCCGTTTCCACGGGGTCGCACCGGGGATGTCACTGCGCGTGGCATAGATGGAGGTCATCAGGGCCACGCGCGGGCGGGCGCCGTCGAGGGCTTGCAGGATGTTGAGTACGCCGCCGTAGTCGACGTGCGCACGGGCGTCCGGGCGAGAGTCGCCATCGGACCCGTGGGTGAGGACGATCGCGTCGGCTCCGCGGACCGCGCGCTGCAGTGAGGCGGGGTCCGCGAGGTCGCCCTGCACCAGTTCGACGTCGGGGAGCAGCCGTTCCGCTCGCCGCAAGTCGCGTACGAGTGCTCGCGGGCGCAGGCCGTGTCGCTGTGCGGCGCGCACAGCGAACTGTCCGATGCTGCCGGTCGCGCCGACCATGAGTACGTCGGTGATGTTCTGCTTCTGGGACATGACGAGGTCCTGGTCCGTGAGGTGGGCGCTGCTTGCCGTGCGGGCGGCAAGGCCGAGATCCTCGGGCGCGGGTGTCTCGGTCTGGGGGAAGGCACCCGCGCGCGAGAGTTCTGGAGCGGTCGTCGCTCTCTGCCCAGGTCAGCCGTCCAGGCGCCGCGCGCTGAGCCAGCTGACCATGTCCGGGGCGTGGTGGTCGAAGAACAGCGTTCCCCCGGTGTCCAGGGTGGCGATGGCCGCCATCTGGTCGTCGGTGAGCTCGAAGTCGAAGATGTCGCTGTTCTCCGCCATGCGCTCGGCGCGGACCGACTTGGGGATCGCGACGACACCGCGCTGGGTCAGCCAACGGAGCACCACCTGCGCCACGGACTTGCCGTGCTTCTCGCCGATCCCGCTCAGGACCGGGTGGGTGAAGATGTCGTTCTTGCCTTCGGCGAACCCGCCCCAGGACTGGATCTGAACGCCGTGCTCGCGCATCAGATCCTGGTCGGCGGTGCGCTGGAAGAACGGGTGAGTCTCGATCTGGTTGACCGCGGGGGTGACCTCGTTGTTGATGATGAGGTCGAGGAGCCGGTCGGGGTAGAAGTTGGCTACACCGATCGCCTTGGCACGGCCCTCGTGGTGGAGGTCCTGCATGGCGCGCCACTGGCCGTACACGTCACCGTAAGGCTGGTGCATCAGATACAGGTCGAGGTAGTCCAGGCCGAGCTTGGCCAGCGAAGCCTCGAAGGCGTGCTTGGTGTTCTCCTCGGCGGGCGCGTCCTGGACCCACAGCTTGGTGGTGACGAACAGCTCATCGCGCGGGATGCCGCTGTTCTTGATGGCGCGGCCGACGGCCTCCTCGTTCTGGTACGCGGCAGCCGTGTCGAGCAGCCGGTAGCCGGCGGCGAGGGCGTCGGTGACGGCCTGCTCGGTCTGCTCCGCCGGGATCTGGAAGACGCCGAAGCCGAGGATGGGCATCTCGACGCCGTTGTTGAGGGTGACGGTCTGCATGAGATTTTCCTTCTGTACGAGACGAGGGTGGGGCAGGCGACCGGTCAGCGCTCGAGCAGGCGCGGCCCGCGTCGGTGGCGGTGACCGGAATCCTTTGACGGGCTCGAACCCGCAGCAGCACTGTGACCACGGCGTTCGTCGACGGAGCCGCTCACGCTCCACAGGGCGATCGCCCTCGCCCGCGCTGCCGGATCGGGGAAGGTCTCCCGCAGCAGGGCCAGGGAGGACGGAAGGACCATTGCGGCCCCGACCTCCTGCACCGACAGCGCCGCCACCAGAGCGCCCGGACGTGGTGTCGGCCCGTACCCGGCGGACCCCATGACGAACGGGAGCGGTGAGGTAGGAGCGGACTTGGACAAGGGATGATCTCCTGCTCTGGGAAGACCCGATGTGCTGACAGAAAACGAGCCTCGCGCTTTTCCGGCTCTGGTGGCAGGCCGGGATGTGCCAGGGAGTGACGTTCAGGGGTGTGACAGGGCCCCTCATGCGCATGCCGCGCTGGTCAGCGCGGTGTGACACTGCTTGATATGGCATCCGAGCAGAGCAGCGGCAGGGGCGTCGAAATGGAGCTGGGCCAGTTCCTGCGCGCCCGCCGCACCCAGACCCGCCCCGACCAGGTCGGCCTCACTGTCGGCACCGGCCTGCGCCGCACCCCTGGCCTGCGCCGCGAGGAGCTGGCCACGCTCGCCGGTATCAGCATCGACTACTACGTACGTCTGGAGCGCGGCAAGGAGACCCGGCCCAGCCCCTCCGTGCTGGACGCCCTCGCCCGCGCCCTGCAGCTCGATGACGCCGAGCACCAGCACCTGCGCGATCTGGCTGCCCGGGCCGCCCGGTACGCTCCCGAGCCTCCGCCGCCGGGTCGGACCGTGCGTCCGCATCTGAAGCTGGTGCTGGAGACGCTGCGGCCGAGCCCCGCGTACGTCATCAGCCGCAGCATGGATCTGCTCGCCTGGAACCCCGGCGGCCTAGTCCTGTACGCGGGCCTCGACGACTGGCCCGCCACTCAGCGCAACCTCGCCCGCTACCTCTTCCTCCACCCCACCGCCCGCACCCTCTTCCAAGACGACTGGGACGAACTGGTCCGCGGCTGCGTCGCCCGGCTCCGCGCCCTGGCCGGTACGGACCCGGACGCCCGCGATCTCACCAGCCTGGTGGGTGAGCTTCTGGTCAAGAGCCCCGATTTCGTCAAGCTGTGGGAGCGGTACGACGTCATCGGCCGCAAGCGGATCCAGAAGACCTTCCACCATCCCCAGGTCGGCGTCCTCACCCTCAGCAGCCAGAGCATGCACCTCGACGGCACCCCTGGCCAACGCCTCGGCGTCTACACCGCGGAACCCGGCACCCCCGACCACGACGCCATGCTCTTGCTGGACCTGGCTGCGCCGCCGCCCGCCGGGCACGCCGATACGAAGGCCGAACAGCAACAGCGCACACAGCCCTGACACACACCACTGTCTGCCCCGACACCTCCCGTTGCCCGTTCGGGGGGCAGGTTGGGGAGGAGTTCACCGGCGAGTGGGGTGAGGCCGGGGGCGTCGGGGTCGCCGCCGGCCAGGGTGTGCAGGCAGGCGACGCAGGCGCGTACTTGGTCGGCCCGGTGGAGCGGTTCAGCCTGCCCGGCAGAACGGAGTCCTGCCCATGGCGGACTCGATGCCGCCCAGGATCAGGTTCTGGAACTGGTCTGCGCCGGGGAAGGAGCCATCGGTCGAGAAAGCCCTGGCGTCGTGGCCGAGGGTGGTGAGCCAGGCACGTCCACCGTCGTAGTACTGGCACCAGGCGACCGGGTGGTGCCTGCCGTGTCCGGGGTGGCCCTGGTTGCCCGTGACACCCTCGGTGAGCGTGGACTCGTCGACGGAGGCCAGGACGCGGACCTTCGAAGGGGCCGGGACGAGGTTGTACCACTCGTCGGTGAAGTCCCAACGTGCCGGAAGATCCGAGGTGGAGGAGTCGCGGCGGTTCTGCACGACGACCGTGCCGCGCTGGTCGGGCCCGTGGTCGTAGAAGTTCGCACTGCCCAACAGGCCCTCGTACCAAGGCCAGTTGTACTCCGTGCCGAAGGCGTTGTGGATCCCGACGAAGCCTCCGCCGCCGCGGACGTACTGGCGCAGGGAGGTCTGCGCGGCGTCGTCGAGAGTGTCGCGGCTGGTGGAGTAGAAGACGACCGCGTTGTACCGGAAGAGCCGTGCGGGGGAGGAGAGTTGGGTGACGTCTTCGGTCCAGTCGACGGTGAATCCGTTCTTCGTGCCCATCCTGACCAGCGCGTTCTGTACGACGTTGGTGTCGGCGAGCGCCGGGTTGAGCCCGGCGCCGAGTGTGGGGCCGAGGTTCGCGTGGCGGGGTCCCGCGGTCCGCGTGTAGAGGAGCACCCGGTAGCCGTCGGCGGCCGGGGAGAAATTGCCCCAGTCGTGGTAGCACTTGGCGCTGGTGCCGCGGCAGACCCCGTAGTCGGGGTCGCCGAGTTCCTGGGCTCCGGCTCCGGTGGGTCGGCCATCGCCTCGCGCGGAAGCCCGGTTCGCGGACGTCTGGTGCTGGAGGCCGAGGAAGGCGGCCAGGGCGATGAGGAGCGTGGCACTGACTGCGGCCACTACGGACACCGTCGTACGTGCTGGACGTGCTCTGGACGTCATGGCGGCCGGTCCTCTCACTGGACGACGATCTTGCCGGTGGACTGGGGGAAGGCAGGGTCGTTGTAGAAGTACTCACCGGGCTTGCCGAAGGTGTACGTGTACGACTGGCCCGGCATCAGCAGCCCGGTGTCGAACTCCGCGTCGAAGAAGGCGACCGCGCCATGGGCCTGCTGGTTGCCGGCGGGGTTGCTGAAGGTGACGGTGGTGCCGGCCGGGACCGTCAGGTGCTGGGGCGCCATGGCGTTCTGGGCGACCGTGTTCTCGGTGGTGCCGGGGGAGCCCGTGCCGGTGTTCCAGATACGGCCGAGGGTGACGGTGTTGTGTGCCGTCGCACCGGTCACGGCGGCGGTACGGATCTGGTTGCGGCGGGACGGGGGAGTGGGTGCGGGGGCCTGCTCGGCCTTGCCGCCGAGCTTGAACGCCCAGAGGTGGTCGCCCCGCGGGATGTCGGGGAAGGGGAGTCCGTTGCCTCCGGCGAGCACGGCGATGTACTGCTCGCCGTCGATCTCGTACGAGACCGGGACGGTGTTGACTCCGGCGCCGCACTGCCAGGTCCACAGGGTTTTTCCGTCGGTGTCGTTCATCGCTTCGAGGATGCCGTCCGGGCGGCCCTGGAGGAGGACCCGGCCGGCGGTGGTGAGGATGCCGTTGCCGTGGGCGAGAGACCAGGGGCCCTCCTTACGCCAGGCGACCGTGTTGGTGCGGGGGTCCATCGCGACGAGGCCGCCGCCGAACAGCTCGCCGAGGGGCCGGGCCGTGTTGACGCGGCCGCTGCGGGTGTTGGAGTAGGAGGAGTTGACCAGGCCGTAGCCGACGTAGACGTATCCGGTCTTCGGGCTGAAGGAGGGGAAGCCCCAGTCGGCTCCGCCGCCCGCGCCAGGGAAGAGGATGGTGGCGCGGTCCCAGAAGACCTCGTACAGGCCGCCGGTCGGGTAGAAGGGCACGGGGCGGGTCGTCTTGTCGAGCTCGGGGTACGGGGACACGAACGGCTCGCCGCCGGGGAAGGGCTGGGTGGCCGAGGTCTTCTGCAGGGCGTGCTGGGGGACCGGCCGCTCCTCCAGGCCGTGCACGGCCTCGCCGGTGCGGCGGTCGAGGATGTAGTACCAGCAGGTCTTCGAGCCGTAGACGACGACCTTGCGCTTCCTGCCGTCGACGATGAGGTCGGCGAGCACCGGCGCCATGACGTTGTCGGCGTCCCAGATGTCGTGGTGGACCGACTGGAAGTGCCAGCGCCGCTTGCCGGTCTTGGCGTCGATGGCGACGATCGAGTTGGCGAAGAGGTTGTCGCCGCCGCGCGAGGAGCCGTCCGTGCGGGGGTAGGGGTTGCCGAACGTCCAGTAGACCAGGCCGAGTTCGGGGTCGACGGCGGGATGGATCCAGGGGACCGCGCCGCCGGTCTTCCAGGAGTCGCCCTCCCAGGTGTCGTGCCCGAACTCCCCGGGTCCGGGCGGTCCCCAGAAGGTCCACACGACGTCGCCGGTCCTGGCGTCGAGTGCGTATCCGCGGCCGCGCGCGCCGGCGGTCGAGCCCTCTGTGCCGATGTAGACCAGGCCGTCCCAGTGCACGACCGCGCCCGCCAGTCCGCCGCTGTTGCCGCCGCACTGGCCGCTGTCGTTGTCGCAGCCGTCGTCGCCACCGTTGTCGTCGACGATCAGCGGCTTCTGCCAGACGATCGCCCCGGTCCTCCGGTCGAGGGCGTAGACGATGTTGGCGCCGGAGATGGTGAAGACCTTGCCTTCCGCGACGGCGACGCCGCGCATGTTGGTGGTCTCGGTGCCGAGGTTCGTCTTCCAGATCACCTCGCCCGTCCTGCCGTTGACGGCGAAGACGTTCTGCTGGGTGGTCTCGACATACAGAACACCGTCCTGCACGACGATCGTGCACTGCTGGTACGCGCTGGTGGAGCCGCCCTCCAGGTTGATGTGCCAGGCCCCGCCGAGCCTCTTGATGTTCTGCGGGGTGATGTCCCGGAGCGTGGAGTGGTTCTGGTTTCCGTAATTGCCGCCCACCTTGGGCCAGTTGGCGCCGGTGGTGCCGAGCGCGGCGGACTGCGGGGGCACCGGGAGTGCGAGGCCCAGGGACGCGTCAGGGGCGCCTTTCGAGGCGGCTTCGGCGGTGGGTGCCAGGGAGGAGACGGTGGCCGCGCTGCCCGCAGCGGCTGTCAGGAGGAAGGAGCGTCTTTCCATCGTTCAGTTCCCTCGATTCGATCAAGGTCCACCAGATGGTTTACGCAATCCGCAGGATGGGTTCGCGTGATGGGAGGTCACGTTAGGGACGGCTGTGCGTCCATGACAAGACGCGCGACAGGGGATTTTCGAGCGGCGAGGGTCAACCAAGCGCTACGGACGCACTGTTGGTGCCACCAGGTGGACCGGCACCATGGAAGGCGGCATGGGGCTCTTGTTGCGGCGCCCCTGTCCGGTCTCCTCCCAGGCGTGGGCCAGGATGCCGACACTGCGGCTGAGCACGAAGAGGCCGCGGGCCAGCGGCGCGGCGAAGCCCAGTTCGGCGTAGATGACGGCGGTGGCGCCGTCGATGTTCATGGGCACGGGTTTCCTGCCCTCGCGCCCCCGGTTGAGATGCGCCTCCACGGCGCGGGCCGCCCGCAGGTGAGCACCCTCCACCAGGCCGTCTGTCACGGCCCGGTCCACCAGGGCGAGCAGAGGGTCGCGGCGCGGGTCGCGGGGGTGGAAGCGGTGGCCGAAGCCGGGCAGATAGCGCGAGCGGCCGCGCCACTCGCCGACGACCTCCGTCACGGCGAGATCGAACTCCCGGCCCTGGTTATGCCGTTCGGTGATCTCGCTCAGCAACTGCACGCACTGCTGACCTGCTCCGCCGTGCACGTCGCCGAGCATGTTCACCCCGGTGGCCACGGCACTGTTGAGCCCCACCCCGCAGGTGGCGGCCATTCGGGCGGCGGCGATCGAGGGCGCCTGCGGTCCGTGGTCGACGCCTGCCACCAGTGCCGCTTCCAGGAGCCCGGCCTGCTCGGGACGGGGAAGCTCGCCCCGGAGCATCAGCCAGATCGTCTCGACGAAGGTCGCGTGGCCGATCAGATCCTGTACCGGGTGTTCGCGCAGCTCGATGATGCCGGGTTCGACCCGGCTGACGGCAGTGGCCCACCACTGCGCGACCAGGCCGTCCTGCGGCCCGGCCGTCATGACGCCCGTGCCTCGGCGGCGTGGCGGTGCGCCCGCCAGCGTGCGATCAGCCGCTCCCGTTCCTCGCCGTGCTGGTCGAGCAGCGGAGGCGGGTCGTCCGGTGAGAGCGGTTCGCCGTCCACCAGTACGCCGTTGCCGCTCACCCGCAGCGTACGGCCGGAGCCGTCCGGGTAGGGCAGGTCGGTGAAGAAGCCGCGGTGCGCCAGCTGTTCCAGCTCCACGGCTTCGGGGACCGTCAGGACGCGGGCCGCCGGGACCCCGGCCGCGGACAGCGTTGTCTCCCACTCCAGGGCGGTCTTCTGGCGCAGCGCCGCGTTCAGCTCGGTGTTGAGTTCCGTACGGTGCCGTTTGCGTGCCTCGCGCTCGGCGAACCGTGGGTCGTCGACCAGGTGGGGCAGCCCGGCGAGCCGGCAGAGCGTGACGAACTGCTCCTGCCGGTTGGCCGCGATGTTCAGACCTCCGTCGGCGGTCTCGAAGGTCCCCGACGGGGCCGCGGTGGCGTTCTGGTCGCCCATCGGTTCCGGATCGACTCCGCTGATCAGGTAGTTGGAGACGGCCCAGCCCATCGCGGAGAGGGAGACCTCCAGCATGGAGACGTCCAGCCGCGCCCCATGTCCGGTCCTCTCCCGTCCCAGCAGGGCCGCGCTGATCGCGAGGGCCGCGCCGAGGCCGCCGAGCGAGTCGGACACGGGGAAGCCCACCCTGAGCGGGGCGGTGTCGGTGGTGCCGGTGATGCTCATCATCCCCGACAGACCCTGGATGATCTGGTCGTAGGCGGGGGCCGCGCTCATCGGCCCCGACTGCCCGAAGCCGGTGATCGCACAACTGACCAGGCGCGGATTGAGTTCCCGCAGCCGGTGGGCGTCGTATCCCATCCGGGCCAGCACCCCGGCCCGGAAGTTCTCCAGCAGGACGTCCGCGCCGCGCACCAGGTCCTCGAAGTCGGCCCGGTCGTCGGGGTCCTTGAGGTCGAGCACGAGTGACTTCTTGCCGGCGTTCTGGGCGAGGAACGAGGCGCCGATGCCGGCCCGGTTCAGCTCCGGATCAGGGCCGAGACTCCGCGCGAGATCGCCCCTGCCCGGCTGTTCGACCTTGACGACCTCAGCGCCGAGGAGCATGAGGTGGTAACTGCAGTACGGTCCTGCGAGCACATTGGTGAGATCGAGTACGCGGATTCCTGAGAGCGGTCGTTCGGGCATGCACCGGCTCCTTCTGCGGTTCCTGCGGCTTCCGTGCTTCCTGGAGTTCGTGCAGTCTCTGCGGAGGTTGCGGCGCCTTCTGCCGCGTGGTCATTTCGTCGGGCTGAGCGGGTGGTCGAAGCCCTGCTCCGACATCTGCCGGGCGACTTCGGTGAGCGCGGCGGCGAACCGCTCGACGGCTGACTCGGGGAAGCGGTGGCTGGGTCCGCTCAGCGAGAGAGAGGCGACGACGGCCCCGCTGCGGCCGACGACGGGTACGGCAACGGCCGTAAGTCCCTCGTCGCGCTCGCCCCGGCTGACCGCGAAGCCGCGCTCCGCCGCCAGGTCCGCCCACACCCGCAACTGCCTTGCGTGCCCCTCACCGTGCGGGGAGCCCGTGGCGATCCGGTGCAGCAGGGCGTCCGGAGCAGTACGCAGCAGGATCTTGGACGAGGCGCCCGCCCACAGCGGCAGTTCGTCGCCGACCCTTACGACATGGCGCAGCGGCTGCGGGCTCTCCTGCTGGGCCACACAGACGCGGGACAGGCCGCGCAGCATGAAGAGGTTGACCGTCTCCTGCTGCTCCTCGGCCAGCTCGCGCATCAACTTGCGGGTCTCGCGGGGCAGTTCCCAGCTGGTGTGCGCGAGATGCGCCCAGCGCCACAGGCCGGGACCCGCGGTGTAGCCGGCCGGGGTGTCCCAGAGCAGACCGCACTGTTCGAGGGTCTGCACCAGGCGGACCACCGTGGTCTTGGCCAGACCGGTGGCGTCGACGATCTCCCTCAGCGTGACCGTCGGCTGATCCTCGGTCAGCAGTCCCAGGATGTCCAGAGCCCTGCGCACACTGCGCACCCCGGTCGCCTCGGCCGCCTGCTCATGGTCGGTCTCGCTCACGCGCCTTCCCCCTTCGCTTCGAAACTTCCTCGAACGGCCCTCTTGCCACCGCGAGTTGGCGCCCGTACGTTACACGCCGACCCACAGAGCAGTCCACCAGTACCACTTAGCGGTTTCCTGGGAGAGATCTCATGCTCGATTCCCTTCTCAAGGCCGGGGCGGCCGCGGCAGTGGCCGAAGCGCCTCCCTACGTCGCCGGCCAGTGGGGTGGCAACGGTCCCGCGGTGACCCGAACAGGCCCGTACCTGCGCCGGGTTGTCAGTCGGACGACCACGGCGACGGGGGAGGAGGTCGCCGACGCTCTCGCCTACGCCCGTTCCTCGGCCCGCACGGTGGCCGGCCTCGCCCCCGCCCTGCGCGCGGACATCCTGGACCGAGCATCCCGCGCCGCCTCGGCCCACCGCGAGGGGTTGGCCCGCCTCCTCGCCCTGGAGTTGGGCAAACCGCTCAAGGACGGACTCGGCGAGATCGACCGGGTCGCGGACACCTTCGCGGTGTGCGCGTCGGAGGCGCGCCACATCGGCGGCGAGACCCTGCCCGTCGCAGGCTGGCAACGCGGCGTCGGCAACACAGCCTTCACCTATCGCGCACCGGCCGGGGTGGCCCTTGCCATCACCCCCTTCAACGCCCCCGCGAACCTCCTCGCGCACAAGCTCGGTGCCTCGTTCGCCGCAGGCAACACCACACTCGTCAAAGCTCCGCCGCAGGCACCGGCCGCGACCGCCGCGATCGTGGCCCTGCTCCTGGAATCGGGCATGCCCTCGCAGGCGGTGCAACTGCTGCACGGCGGTGGCGAGGTGGGCGCGCTGCTGTGCGCTGCCGACGAGGTGGCCGTCATCAGCTTCACCGGCAGCGCGGAGACCGGCCGGGCCGTCGCCCGCGCAGCCGGGGCCAAGCGCCTGGTCCTCGAACTGGGCGGGAACGCCGCCACGATCGTCTGCGAGGACGCCGACATCGCTCAAGCCGCGAAGGAGTGTGCCCGCACCGGGTACAGCAACTCCGGCCAGAGCTGCATCTCCGTCCAGCGCGTCTACGTCCACCGCTCCCGCTACGACGCCTTCCTCGACGCGTTCACCGCAGCCGTGGACACCTTGAAGGTCGGCGACCCGCTAGACCCGGCCACCGACGTGGGCGCGATGGTCGACGAGGAGGCCGCCGAACGTGTGGTGCGCTGGTCGGCCGAGGCCGCCGGCTCCGGAGCCCGGGTGCTGCGCGGCGGCACCAGGGACGGTGCCACCGCCGCGCCCACCGTCGTGGCGGACCCGGCGCCGGACGCCTCGGTCGTGGTCCACGAGGTCTTCGGGGCACTGGTCGCGGTACTCCCGTACGACGACTTCGGCGCGGTCATCGACGCGTGCAACACCAGCCGCTACGGCTTGCAGGCCGGTCTGTTCACTCGCGACCTGGGCCGCATCATCACCGCCTGGCGTGAGCTGGAGACCGGCGCGCTGATCGTCGGCGGCAGCTCCAACTACCGCCTCGACCATGTCCCCTTCGGCGGGGTCAAGGACTCCGGCTTCGGACGCGAGACACCTCGCTCGATGATCGACGACTACACGGTCGTCAAGACCCTCATGCTGCGCGGGCTGTCTGTGTGGGGCGACACGAGCGCCGTCGACGCAGCCGCCATGGACACGATGCCCACCGGTACGACCTCCACCGACGGGGAGACCGACGCATGACCGTGACCGCCGCCGAAGCCCTGGCCGGCCAGTTGGAGTCGTACGGAGTCGAGTACGTCTTCGGCACCTGCGGCCACACCAACATCGCCCTGCTGGATGCGCTCGGCCCCAGCTCGATCAAATTCGTGATCGCCCGCCACGAGCAGGCCGCCGCGCATGCCGCCGACGGCTACGCCCGCGCCTCCGGAAAGCCTGGCGTCCTGCTCACCCATGTCGGCCCCGGCATGATGAACGCGGTCACCGGAGTGGCCACCGCCGCTCTCGACTCGATCCCACTGATCGTGATCTCCGGCGACATCCCCTCCTACTACGCCGGCCGCCACCCGCACCAGGAGGTCAACCTCCACGCGGACGCCGACCAGACCTCCATCTACCGGCCCTTCACCAAGCGCGCCTGGAACGTCCACCGCGTCCAGGACCTGGCCCGTACAACGGAACGGGCGTTCTGGACCGCGGCCTCCGGCCGACCAGGGGCCGTACTCGTCAACGTACCCATGGACCTCTTCAACCGGCAGGTCGAGGAGTACGCCGGTGAGTACCCGCTGCCCGGCGGCGCCACGCTCCCCGGTCTTGACCGGGCCATCGCCGAGCGCATCGCCCAGACACTGCTCAGCGCCGAACGCCCGCTGGTCTACTTCGGCGGTGGACTGCGTGACCCGGCCGCCCGACAGGCACTGTTGGCGCTCGCCGAGCATCTTGACATTCCGCTCGCGCACTCCCTGATGGGCAAGGGCATCCTGCCCGACAGCCACCCGCTGCTGCTCGGCATGCCCGGCTTCTGGGGTCTGGATACCACCCACGAGTACACCAAGGGCGCCGACGTGGTCCTCGCGCTGGCCACCCGGTTCGCGGAGACCGACGCAAGCTCGTGGGACCCGGCGTACACCTGGACCTTCGGTGACAAGGACAGCCCGCCCAGCAAGCTCATCCAGATCGACATCGACCCCGCCGAGATCGGCCGCAACTACCCCGTCGAGATCGGTGCCGTCGCGGATGTCGGCGACGCGGTACGAGCCATCGGCGATGCCGTACGAACCGCCCGGCCGGAGCCGCTGCGACGCCCGGGCCTGCGCGACACCATCGCCACAGCCCGCCGCGCCGTCTTCGACACGGCCCGCAAGGACGGCCGCAGCGACAACTTCCCACTACGCCCGCAGCGCATCCTCGCCGACCTGCGTGACGCGCTGCCCGACGACGCGGTGCTCGTCACCGACGTCGGGTGGAACAAGAACGGCGTCGCCCAGTGCTACGAACTCCCCGAAGGCGGGCGCTTCATCACGCCCGGGGGAGCCTCGACCATGGGCTTCGGCCCGGCCGCCGCGGTCGGTGTGCAGATGGCCCAGCCGGACCGCGTGGTGGTCGCGCTGATCGGCGACGGCGGGATGAGCGCGCAGCTGCCCGCGGTGCCGATGGCCGTCGAACAGGGCCTGCCTGTCATCTTCGTGGTGATGAACAACCGGGCCCACGGCACCATCGCCGACCTCCAGGCCTCGTCGTTCGGCCGGTCCTACGGCTGCGAGTTCACGGATACCGAAGGACGGCCCTACAGCCCGGACTTCGCGGCCTTCGGCCGGTCCTGCGACGCCGACGGATACACCATTGCCTCCCCCGCCGACCTCTCCAAGGCCCTCGCTGACGCGATCGCGCGGCGCAGGCCCGCCGTCATCGACGTACCGATGGTCAACGAGCCCGTGCCGACGCCGGGCCACTGGAACATCAAGGACATCTACCGCGGGTCCTTCGCCGACTGACCTCCCCGCACCTTCCCGTCCGCTCACAACGAGGTGACCCATGACCCGCAGCAGCGCCCCACGACCACGCACCACCACCCGAGCCGCCGTCTGCACCGCCGCCGCGCTGGCCGCCGCCCTCACCGCGTGCAGTGCACCCGGCGAATCGGCCGACGACACCAAGGCGTCGTCCGGACCCATCAAGGTCGCCGTCGTCAACGCGCAGAGCGGGCAGCTCAGTTCACTGGGCGACTGGGAGTACAAGGGCGCCAAGCTCGCTGTCGACGAGTGGAACAAGAAGGGCGGCATCGATGGCCGCAAGATCCAGCTGAAGCTCTTCGACGACCAGGGCGACCCGACCACCGGCACCAACCTCGCCCGCAGGCTGGTCAGTGAGAAGTACGTCGCCATGATCGGCACGGCGGAGAGCGCGGTGACCATCGCCATGGGGCCGGTGCTCCAGCAGGCGAAGATCCCGAACATCACCTCGGGTCAGTCCGACGGCCTGGTCGCGCTGAAGAGCCCGTACCTCTTCCTCAACGGACCGACCAGCACCACCTACGATTCGACGCTCGCCCAGCACCTGGTGAAGGACAAGGGCTACAAGAAGATCGCCATGATCACGAACAACGGCTCCTTCGGGAAGGGCGAGCACGACGCCTTCCTCAAGGCCGTGAAGGGGCTCGGGGTGAACCCGTCCACCGATCAGGTGGTCACCACCGACCAGAAGGAGTTCAGCGCCGCGCTGACGAAGATCCGGTCCACGAAGCCCGAGGTCATCTTCATCGGCTCGGAGGAGGTCGAGGCCGGACTGATCGTCAAGCAGGCCCGGGACCTGGGCATCACCGCGCCCTTCGCGGGCGCCGCACCGCAGGGCACCCCTGTCTTCATCGACACCGCGGGCAAGGCCGCTGCCGAGGGCACCATTGTCAGCTCTCCCTATCTCAGCAACGACGTCAGCGACGCCTCGAAGAAGTTCGCCGCCGCGTACGAGGCCGCCTACGGCAAGGAGGCGGAACTGCACGGGGCCAAGGCCTACGACGGGGCGAACATCCTGCTGACCGCTCTGAAGACCAGCAACGGCGCGGTCGGCGAGGAGCTCGCGGACGCGATCCGCGATACCCGGTACAAGGGCCTGCTCGGTGACTTCCAGTACGACGGGACGGGAGTCGGCATCACCAAGACCACCATCGGCGTCATCCGCGACGGCAAGCTTGTCCCGCAGCAGTAGGCACCGGGAGCACTGACGTGCAAGAGACACTGCAGACACTCGTCGGAGGCCTGAGTCTCGGGGCGGTCTACGCCCTGGTCGCCATGGGGTTCTCCCTGGTCTACCGCACCATGGGCCTGGTCAACTTCGCCCACGCCGACATCGCCATGATCGGCGCCTACGCGGCCTCCACCTTCTACCTCACCTCCAAGCTGCCCTTCGCCGTCGCCATGGTCGTGGCCATCGCGGTCACCGCCGCGATCGGTCTGGTGATCGAGCGGGTGCTGCGGCCGTTGGAGAACAAGGACTTCGACCTGATGCTGATCGGCACGATCGGCTTCGGCATCGTCCTGCAGGCCGTCGCCATCCTGATCTGGGGCACCACCGGACGGGCGGTCCGCTCGCCCGTCCGGTCCGCCCCGCTCGACCTGTTCGGCGTGCGTGTGCGCACGTACGACCTGCTGGTGATGGCCGTCGCGGCCCTCGCTGTGCTGGGCCTCGCCTGGTTCCTCGCACGCACCAAGCGCGGTGCGGCCATGCAGGCCGTCGCCATGGACCACGAGGCGGCCACCGCCGTCGGCATCAACGTCGGCCGCAGCAACGCCCTCGCCTTCTCCATCGGCGCGGGCCTCGCCGCCCTGGCCGGCGGTCTCGTCGGACCGATGCTGTACGTCGACGCGTCGCTCGGCGGCGCGCTCGGCATCAAGGGCTTCGCCGCCGCGATGCTCGGCGGCTTCGGCTCCATCCCCGGAGCCGTCGTCGGCGGACTCGCGATCGGCGTCCTCGACTCCTACGCGGCCGGTCACTTCCAGGGCTACTCGGTGCTCGTGACCTTCCTGGTCTTCACCGCCGCCATCATGATCCGCCCGATGGGCGTCTTCGGGGAGAGGACGGTGAGCCGCGCGTGAAGCTCAGTGTCAAAGGGCCCTCGGCCACCCGTGCCGGAGGGCTCGCGGCCATCGCGGTGGCCGCATGGCTGCTGCCGTACGGCCTGGGCAGCTACTCCATCCATGTCGTCAACATCGCGATCATCTATGCCCTGTTGGCCATCGGCATGGGCCTGGCCATGGGCATCTCCGGGCAGATCAACCTCGCCCAGGTCGCGTTCTTCGGCGTCGGCGCGTACACCCTCGCCATCCTGACCACCGACTCCGGATACGGGTTCTGGGCGGCAGCGGTCATCGCCGTGCTCGCGACCGTCGCGACCGGCCTGTTCGTCGGCATACCGGCCCTGCGCATGCAGTCCCACTACCTGGGGATCGTCACGCTCGGCCTGGCCCTCGGCTTCATCAACTGGATCACCAACGCCTCGGTCACCGGCGGCGCCGACGGCATCTCCGGAATCCCGCTGCCCACCCTGCCCGGCATCGATCTCTCCAGCGAATACCTTTACTACTACCTGGAGTTGGTGGTCTGCGCGTTCGGCCTCGGCTTCGGGCTCTTCGTCGTCCGTACGTCCCTGGGGCGACGGCTGCGCGCGATGCGCGACGACTCCCTGGCCGCGGGCGCGATGGGCGCGGAGATCCCGCTGCTGCGCATGACCGCCTTCCTGCTCGCCAGCCTGTACGGGGGACTGGCCGGAGTGTTGTACGCGGGCCTCATCCGCTATGTGGCCCCGGAGACCTTCTCCATCGGCAACATGTTCATCCTGCTCGCCATGGTCATCATCGGCGGCCGGCGCTCCCTCGTCGGCTGTGTGGTCGGCGCGGTCGGACTGACCCTGATCCGTGAATGGCTCTCCGACTTCTCGACGTACGCACAGCTCGGATACGGCGTGGTGGTCGTCCTCATGGTCGTCTTCGCACCGACCGGACTCGCCGGAATCCCCTCCCGCGTACGGGAGTTCGCGCACCGACGCCGACGCAGCCACACCGAGGACCGTGCCCGGCTGCGCCCCTTCCAGCCGTACGAGGCCGTCGAGACGCCTGACGCCGCTGACGAGCCTCTCCTCGAAATCCGGTCCGTCACCAAGGACTTCCGCGGACTGCGTGCCCTGGACGACGTCTCCCTCACGGTCCGGCCCGGCGAGATCCGCGGCATCGTAGGACCCAACGGCTCCGGCAAGACCACCCTGTTCAACGTGATCAGCGGCTTCTACCGGGCCACCTCGGGACAGGTACGGTTCGGCCGCCGCGCCACCACCACCGCCCGTCCGTACGCGCTCTCCCTCCTCGGCGTGGCCCGCACCTTCCAGAACCTGCGGCTGTTCGGCCAGTTGACCGTCCGGGAGAACATCCTCGTCGCGCTCGACCGCACCAGGACCTACACCATCTGGCAGTACGCGGTGTGGCAGCCCGGCGTCGTACGCCGCGAGCGGCAGCTGCGCCGCCAGGCCCAGGAACTCCTGGAACGCTTCGGGCTCACCGACTTCGCCGAGGCCGCCCCCGGTTCCCTGCCCTACGGCATCCAGCGGCGCATAGAGATCGCCCGTGCCATGGCCTCCCGGCCCCGGCTGCTGCTTCTCGACGAACCGGCCGCCGGGCTGAACGGCGAAGAGGTGCAGCAGCTTGCCCGCATCGTGCGCTCCATCCGCGACAGCGGCACCACCGTTGTCCTCATCGAGCACAACATGGGCCTGGTCAT
Organism: Streptomyces phaeochromogenes; assembly: GCF_001418655.1. GTDB lineage: Bacteria > Actinomycetota > Actinomycetes > Streptomycetales > Streptomycetaceae > Streptomyces > Streptomyces phaeochromogenes. The sequence continues at coordinate 21,370 of NZ_LIQZ01000095.1, forward strand.
GTCGCTGTGCGAGCGCGTCACGGTGCTCTCCAGCGGCGGGGTCATCGCGGAGGGCACGCCCGCCGAGGTGGTCGCCGCTCCGGAGGTGATCGAGGCCTATCTCGGGGACTCCGCGATGGCCGACGTTCCGTTGCCGGAGCCTGCGCCGCGCCAGGCCCCCGCGGGTCCGACCCAGGCGTCTGCCTCGGCCGAAGCCTCTGCCTCGGCCGAGGCCCCTGCTTCGAAGGAGGCAACCCGGTGAGGACGATGAGGACGATCCCCTTCCGGCGAACAGCCGCCCCCGCGGCCGGCACCCCGGCCACACTCGCAGTCGACGACCTGTCCGTGCACTACGGCGGGGTCCGCGCGGTCAGTTCGATCAGCTTCAGCGTGGAACCCGGGGCGTCGGTGGGCATCATCGGCGCCAACGGCGCGGGCAAGACCTCCACCCTCAAAGCCCTGATGGGACTGGTGCCGCGCGGCGGCGGAAGCATCACGCTGGGCGAACACGACCTGACGCGCGTGCGGGCCCGCGCCATGGTGCGGCACGGCATCGGCTACGTACCGGAGGGCCGGCACGTTTTCCCCGGCCTGACCGTGGAGAAGAACCTGCTGCTCGGCGCGTACGCCCGCCGCTGGGACGCCGAGACCCGGGCCACGCTCGCCGAGGTGCACGAACTCTTCCCGGTGCTGGGCGAGATGGGCCAGCGACTGGCCGGCGCGCTCTCCGGTGGGCAGCAGCAGATGCTCTCCATCGGCCGGGCCCTGATGGCCAAACCGCGCATCCTGCTGCTCGACGAACCGTCCATGGGGCTCTCGCCCAAGCTCGTCGGCGAGATCCTCAGCGCGTTGAAACGGCTGCGCGAGGAGGGGATGAGCCTGCTCCTCGTGGAGCAGAACGCAAAACTCACCTTCGGCGCGACGAGTCACTGCCTGGTCATGGAGAACGGCAGTGTCGCCATGACCGGAACCTCCGAGGAACTCAGCCGGGACGTCCGGGTGCGCCAGATCTACCTCGGGCTTTGACCGGCTCACGGAAGGGAGTGCGGCGATGGACCAGGACTCGTATCTCGTCGGCCTGATCGGCTCCGGCATAGTCACGTCGCTCAGCCCCGCACTCCATGAACGCGAGGCCGACCGGCATGGCTTGCGCTACCTCTACCGCCTGATCGACCTCGACACCCTCGGTACCGCCCCTGAGAGGGTGGGTGAACTGCTGGACGGCGCCCAGGACACCGGCTTCACCGGTCTCAACATCACCCACCCCTGCAAGCAGCTCGTCATCGAGCACCTCGATGCCCTGTCCGAGCAGGCCGAGGCGGTCGGTGCGGTCAACACCGTCGTGTTCGGGGAGGGGCGGGCGACCGGCCACAACACGGACGTCACAGGGTTCGGGGCCTCGTTCGCCCGCTCACTGCCCCAAGCCCGCCTGGAGCGGGTGGTGCTGCTCGGCGCCGGAGGAGCCGGGGCGGCCGTCGCCCACGCGGTGCTCGCCCGCGGCGCCGGACACCTCACGGTCCTCGACCTGCAGGCTCACCGTGCAACCGGTCTCGCGGCCTCGCTGACTCGGCACTACGGCACAGGGCGCGCGTCCGCGGAAACGCTGGACCGTCTCCCCGCACTGCTGGCCGGTGCGGACGGTCTCCTGCACGCCACGCCCACCGGAATGGCCGCACACCCGGGCCTGCCGCTTCCGGCCGAACTGCTACACCCCCGACTGTGGGTCGCCGACGTCGTCTACCGACCGCTGGAAACCGCGCTGCTGCGCACCGCCCGCGAACGCGGCTGCACAGTTCTCGACGGGCTCGGCATGGTCGTCTTCCAGGCCGCCGACGCCTTTCGGCTGTTCACCGGCAGGGAGCCGGACAGCGCACGGATGCTGGCCGATGCCGACGAGCTGGCCCACGCGGCCGAAGCCGAAGCGACGTGAGCAGACTCGAACGAACGCGACACGAGCGAAGCGATACGTGCGAAGGGGTACCGCAGCATCCGCGTGTCTGCAGTGGCCCGGCGAGCCCGCCGGAGTGCGCGTGGTCCGGTGTGTGGATCAGGACGGCTTGCCCGCCCCTGCGGCAGCCGCCAGGCTCGGCTGGAGGCGGCGGGCGGCGTCGAGGTGGTCGGCGGTCCAGATGATGCGGATGGCGGTGTCCGTGGCCTGCCCGTGCTCGTCACTCAGCTCGCGGCGGAGGGATTCGACCAACTCCGCTTCGGCCACGGGATTGCGCGGGAGCGGATCCCGGACCGGGGTGTCCTGGCCCAAGCCGGCGGCCAGGTCGCAGTACCAGCCGGAGACGCGGCCCACGGCGCCCAGCAGAACGAGGCGAGCGTCGGTCCGGTCGGGCTGGGCCTGCTGCTCGTCGGCGCGCTGCCACAGCCCCAGCACCGCGTCCGCGGCGAGGCGCAGTCCCACGATGCCGGTGACCAGAGTGGTCATCTCTGCCAGGGGTACCGGTTTTGGCCCGCGTTCGGCCAGGTAGCTGCGGAAGGCGTCGTCGAGCCTTCGCGCGGCGGCAGCGGCTTCGAGGCGCTCTTGCAGCGCGACATCGGTGGAGGAGGTAGTGGTGTCGCAGCGGCTGACGGCGTATTCCACCGCGCCCGCCAGGTAGCGGGCGCTGTCCCGGTAAGCCTCGGCGAGAGCTCGGTCGACCGCCGCCGTCGCGCCGCGCGGCCAGAAGAAGAGCCCCACCAGAATGCTCACCGCGCAGCCGATCGCGATGTCCTGGATCCGCAGGAGCACGATGTGCCAGTCGGGGTCCTGGCCGATGTTGAACAAGATGACCAGGGTGATGGTGAAGGACGCCTGTCCGGCGGCGAAGGAGATGGCGGCGGGGGCGATACCGGCGAGCAGCACCGCGATGGGCAGCAGGAACCAGAGAACTGTGCCGTGGTGGCCGATGAGCTGCAGCAACACGGTGCCGATGATCGAACCCGCGACTGTGCCGCCCAGGGCGCGGGCCGCGTTCTGCCCGGTGTTGAGGGCGTTGGAGCGCAGCACCGACAAGGTTCCTAGGAGGACCCAGAACGAGTGCTGGACTCCCGTCAGGTTCGCGAGGGCGACCGCGATGCCGAGACCGACCGCACCTCGCAGGCTGTTGTGCAGCCAGACGGACTGCGGCTGGAGGTGGGCGGCGGCTCGCTCACGCGCCGAGGCCAGTGGTTCGGTCGCAGCGTCGGGCTCGCGGCCCAGCACGCGTTCGAGCCAGCTCCGGCGTTCGGCCGCCGCGGCCAGGTCAACGTTGTCGGCGATCTGCAGCGTTGCGAATCCCAGCTCCTGCGCGCGGAATGACAGGTCCAGGGCGCCGATGACGGGGTGCACGCGCGAGGGTGTGCCGGCTCCGCCCTGGTCCATGGGCAGCCGTGTGGTGGCGCTGCGTTCCATGTCGGCCATGGCTGTACGCATGTTCTCCGAAGCGGCGTGCAGCCCGTCCGGTGAGCCGTGCGGGGCATCGAGCAGGGTGGCTGCCTCAACGAGCACAGAGGCGGCGGCCCGCCGTACGGACTGGGCGGCGGCGTCGCAACGGGGGTGGCCGTCGAGTGAGGGTGCGCTGTCGGCCAGGATGCCGCTGAGCCACGTCAGTTCGTCGACGAGGCGGACGATGGCGCGAGAGCTGGTGGACAGGCCGGTGGGGCGGTAGGGCGTGGCGTCGAAGACGGTGCGCAGATCGTCTGCCGCGGTGGAGGCCTCGACTGCCGCGGTACGGCATTGCCCGGTGCTCGGTGCGCCCGGACCGCCTGCCAGGAGGGACGCGTCGGTGCGCAGTTGCTCGGCGGCCGCACGGCAGACCCGGGCGGCCGGTGCGCTGAGCGGGTCGGCGGCGGGGCGGGGCCACAGCAGGGTGACCGCGAGCATGGAGGCGGCAGCCGCGAGGCCGGCGCCTGCGAGCCGGTCGGGCAGCTCGGAGAACGGGACGGGTGAGGTCACCGGGAGGATGAAGGCCAGCAGCAGCGCGGTGGACGCACCCGCGAGGACGGAGCTGACCACGCCGGAGAACAGCACCAGGAAACCGATGACGACCATCACGGCGACCGCGAGCCAGGTCTCTTCCGCCACGAGCGTCCCCAGGCAGATGAGAGCGGCCCAGGCCACCGCGAGGCCGAGGTGGGCCCGCAGCCGTTGCACCATCGACCCGGTGAAGTCCACCAGCAGCAGCATCGAGAACGAACCGAACGCGGCGAAGGTGGCCATCGTCGGCGAGCCGATGACCTGGCTGCACAGGGCGAACAGGGCAGGCATCACGATGGCCGTCCGTCCGGCGCGCCGGGTGGCTGCCAGCTCGGGATCGTGATCACGCAGCCACGATCCGGCCCGTCCGAGCCGGATTCGGCTGAGTTTCTCCATATGACCGTGTACCTCCTGGCGGCATGACCTCCGGTGCACCGAGCTTGACGTCATTTGCGGAGCGACGTCGCACGCACACGACCTCCGTTCGTGATCGACCCGGATGGGTCAGCCAGGAACGCCAGGGGGGTCGCGTTCGCTGCGCGTGGCGGAGGCGAATCCGACCGCAGGCGCCGACGCGGCCGTCCTGAGCCCCACGACGATGTCTCTACGCTTCACCGGTCTTTCCTTCGTACTCTTTGTCGCTCACGTGTTCGCCCCACTCGACATCGGGCACAGCGGGATCTCCCGTGCCGTCCGACAGCGCGAGATGGGTCATGAAGTGGTTGGGGACGGCACCATGCCAGTGCCACTCGCCCGGGGGCGTGTGGACGGTGTCGCCCGGTCGCATGACCAAGACGTCGCCGCCACGGGCCTGTTCCAGGCCGATGCCCTCGGTGACATGCAGCGTCTGCCCGACCGCGTGCCGGTGCCAGGCGGTGCGGGCGCAGGGGGAGAACCGTGCCGCGGCCGCACGAAGCCGCGAGGGCTCCTCGGCCGCTGCGATCGTGTCCACCCACACGTCACCGGTGAACCGTCCCGGTGGGGCCTTGGCCGAGGGCTTCCTCTCGAGGAACCTCATGGAGCCTCGACCCCACTACTGTGTCTGGTCGTCGACGATGGCCTTGAGCTGGGTGAGCGCGCCCATGCCGCTGGGCCATCCGGCGTAGAAGGCCAGATGGGTGAGGGCTTCGACGAGTTCGTCCCGGCTCAACCCGTTCTCCAGCGCCAGACGCAGATGGCTGTTGAGCTGGTCGGGGCGGTACGTCGCGGCCAGCACGGAGACGGTGATCAGACTGCGGTCCCGCGGGGACAGGCCCTCGCGCTTCCACACGTCGTCGAACAGCACGTCGTCGGTCAGCTGGACCATCTTCGGCGCGAGGTCACCGAGCAGTTGCTGGGCCCGCGAGGGTTCCTGTGCCATGCGTGTGCCGCCTTTCTCCGTATTCCGTCTCGTCCAGCGAAATCAATTCCGTACGTGGCCGGCGTGACCTGCGTTCGGAATTAAGCCGGTGACCTGAATTTCAGCCCCCCGATTCGGTATCTTCGCGACGCGGCGAAGGTACGGACCGGAAATGCTGCACGCGGACAGGGGCCTCGCCTTGAGAGGTGATCTTCGTTCACGCCCAGCTTGCACGCCTGCTGCGCCCCGTGACAGACCGCGCGGTGCCGGGGAGCAGCGTTCCAGGGCATGACAGGGCCCCCATGTGCGCGGCAGGGCAGGGCAGGCTGGTCGGTTCCGGTGCCGGTTTCCGACCGCGCGGCTACAGCCACCGCTCCGGAGCGTGATTCGGGTGACGGGGTACGCGCTGTGCCGATGTTCGGCAGCGGGGCAGCGGGGCAGCGGTTCAGTCGGTCGGCGCGGCGGAGAGGTGCTGGTCGGCCGCCCAGGAGGCGAGGATGCGCAGGCCGTCGTGGGTGCGGGTGCCGACCTCCGCGGTCCAGATGACGAGCTGCTGGTCGGGGTCGGTGCTGGCGGTGAGGGTGTCCCAGTCCAGGGCGAGTTCGCCCGCGACGGGGTGGTCGAGGGTTTTGGTGCCGACGCTGAGGGTGGCGACGTGGTGGGCGGCCGTCCGTGTCACCGGCCTGCGCCGCACCCGCTACCACGATCTACCCGCGACCCGCCTCGGCCACGTCTTCGCCGCCACCGCGATCAACCTCATCCGCATCGACCGATGGCTGACCGGCACCCCACTCGGCGGCACCCGCACCTCCCGCCTCGAAGCCCTGATGCTCGCGGCCTGACCACCCGAATCACGCATTCCTCAGCAGAGTCCTTCAGCCCGGTGGTGAAGCGAATCTGATGGTTGCGACGCGGAGCGCCGCCGTGTCTGGTCCGGCGGAGCCGGGCGGGGCTCACACCGGCCGGTTCTGCTGTTCGATGTACTGCCTGACCACGGTGAGGGGGGCGCCGCCGACGGTTCCGGCGAAGTAGGACCCGGACCAGAGCTTGTTGGCCCGCCAGTAGTGCCGTACCAGGTCGGGGAACTCTCCCCCAGCCTTCGGCCGGGAGGTACCCCCAGGCGCAGTCGGCGGGAGGAGACGCCCTTGAGGGAGTTGACCAGTTTGGTCACGGTGACCTTGGGCGGGAAGTTCACCAGCAGGTGGACGTGGTTGTTCTCGCCGTTGAACTCCACCAGCTCGCATTCGAAGTCCGTACACACCGACCGCATGATCTCCTCCATGCGCGTCAGATGAGCATCGGTGAACACCTTGTGCCGGAACTTGGTCACGAAGACCAAGTGGACGTGCATCACGAAAGCACAGTGCCTGCCAGTTCTGACCTTCTGCATCTCAGTCATAACCCAAGTATTTGTCGTGATCGTCATGCAGCTCAGGTACGCCTTCAGGTTGTACCCGGACACTGGCCAGCAGAGAGCGTTGGCGAAGGCGTTCGGATGCGCCGTGTCGTGTTCAACGACGCGGTCCGTGCCCGTGAAGACGCCCGCAAGGCCGAGCAGCCGTTCCCCAAGGCCGGGGAGCTGTCCACGCGCCTGATCACCGAGGCCAAGCGGACAGCGGAACGGTCCTGGCTGGGCGAGGTCTCCGCCGTCGTCCTCCAGCAGTCCCTGCGCGACGCCGAGACCGCTTACCGCAACTTCTTCGCCTCCCTGAAGGGCACCCGCAAGGGACCCAAGACCGGCCCGCCGCGCTTCAAGTCCCGCAAGGACGCCCGGCAGTCGATCCGGTTCACCGCCAACGCCCGCTGGAAGATCACCGACAGCGGACGGCTGAACCTGCCGAAGATCGGCGCGGTGAGGGTGACATGGTCCCGCACCCTGCCCACCAC
>NZ_LIQZ01000096.1 GCF_001418655.1 Streptomyces phaeochromogenes
CCCAGGGCACTCAGCCCACCCCGCGAACCAGCTGGTTCTCGCGTGTCCGGCGTCGGCGGCAGCCGGAAGCGCCGCCCGGCACCGCCGGTGCCGTCGGCACCCCCGTCACTCCCGGCACCTCCGTCGAGAGCCGCCCCGCCACCCCGGACCCCGACTTCGAGCCGTACGACTTTCTGCCCCCTTCCGACTCCTTCGGTTCGCTCTGGCACGACGATGTCTCGCGGGAGGCGCGCTGGGCCGCTCTCAAGGAGGCGTCCGGCCCGGCAGACTCCCCGGACCGGGGAGACCGGGGGGACCGGAGGGGCTGACGCGGGTCAGCGGGTCCGGGTCAGCGGGCCGCGTCCAGGCGGGCCCGCTGTTCCGGCGTCAGTTCCAGGTCGACCGCCGCGAGGTTCTCGTTCAGCTGGGCCACCGAGGAGCAGCCGACGAGGGGGATCGCCGGGACCTCGCCGTCGATCAGCCACGACAGGACCACCTGGTTGACCGTCGCGCCGGTCTCCTCGGCGACCGAGCGGAGTGCCGCCAGCCGGGCCGGAGTACCCGCGTGGTCGAACTCCGGGCCGAGCGGCTTGTCCTCGCGGACGTAACGGCCGGACAGGAGCGGCGTGTAGGCGACCAGCGTGAGGGACGGTTCGGCGCGCAGATAGCTGAGCAGGTCGCCGCCGGTCACGCCCTGGTCGCCGTCAGGCGAGAGCTGGCCCGGCAGGTCGGCGCGCTTGCGCAGATAGCTGTGCTGGTACTGGAGGACCTCGTAACCTGGCAGACCGGCCGCCGCCGCGAGGCTCCGGGCCCGCTCCAGGCGCCAGGTCCAGTGGTTGCTCGCGCCGAGCAGCCCCACCATGCCCTCGGCGACGAGTTCGGCGAAGCCCTCGACGGTCTCCCGCAGGGGCACGGCCGTGTCCTCGATGTGGGCGTACAGCAGGTCGAGCTTCGGGACGCCGAGCCGCTCCCGGCTGCCCTCCACCGCCTCCCGGATCGCCTTGGCCGACAGCCCCTCCGGGTTGTCGGTGTAGCTCGTGCCCGGGGCGAGCGGCCGTGCGCCCAGCTTCGTGGCGATGACGATCTCGTCGCCGATGCCACGGCTGCGCCGCCAGCGGCCGAGCAGGGCCTCGCTCTCGCCGCCCTGCGTGCCGTTGACCCAGAACGCGTAGTTGTCGGACGTGTCGATGAACGTGCCGCCCGCCTCGACGAACCGGTCGAGGATCGCGAACGAGGTCGCCTCGTCCGTGACCGTCCCGAACAGCATCGCGCCGAGGCTGAGGACGCTCACCTCACGGCGGGTCCCGGGGGCCGTTCCGATCGTGCGGTAGCGCATGCGGGTGTCCTCCCCTTACGGCCCGCCGAGCGGCGGGCGTCGAGAGGAGCATGGATTTTGAAGCGCACTCCAAGTCAACCCACGGCCGTACCCCGTACCCCGTACGGAACCCACGGCTGTACCCGTACGGAACCCACGGCCGTACCCCGTACGGCGCGGGCCCTCAGCCCTGCGTCCCCAGCAGCCCCCGCAGTTCCTCCGGCAGCAACTTGTCGCAGGACTTCTTCGCCGTGTTCGTGAGCGAGTCGTTCACGCACGTGTAGTAGTCGCTGTACACGAGCTGTGCCGTGAAGGTGGCCGCGACCATGGCAAGGGCCAGGGACGCGGTGACCAGGCCGCTGATGGCCGCCGTGGTCTGGGGTTTGCTGCCCGAGGAGGGCGGCGCCGGGGTGTTCGGGTCCGGCGCGCGCGGCGGCTTGCTGCGCAGGGCGCTGATCGCCCAGTACATGGCCAGCGCGCCGAGCAGGAGCGCCACGTACGGCCAGCTGAAGAGGGCGAAGAAGAACGCCCACATGCCGGACAGCAGCGCGAACCGGGCGCGGCGCTGGGCGGGGTCCGTCGGGTCCCAGCGCATGCCGGTGCCGGGGCCGCCGGGCCCTTCCGGACCGTTCTGGCCGCCGCCGGGGCCGCCGTTGGACCCGCCGTTGGAACCGGGCCGGTCACCGAACCGGCCGCCCTGTGCGGGCCCCGGCTGGCGGTCGCTCCACTGGCTGCCCCAGGGGGAGGAGCCGTCGCCCTGGCCGCCCTGGCCCTCGCCCTGTCCGCCCGCGGGCCGCCGCGGCTGCCAGGGCCGGTCGGGCGTGCCCTCGGGCGGCGGGGCGAAGGGGTTGTCGTCGGCAGGAGGCTGCGGCGGCTCGGGCCGCTGGCCGGAATCGGGCGCACCGGAGCCGCCCGCGCCACCGGAGCCGCCCGGGCCGCCCTGCCCACCTGCGGAACCCTGGCCGCCCGCTGAGCCCTGCCCGCCCTCGGGCACGTCGTCGCTCTCCCGCGGCGGAGTGGGAGAGGGGCGCCGCTCGCGCAGCAGGAGTGGAGGGAGTCGGAGACTGCGGTCCGGCATCAGGTGTGCGTCTTCCCCTTGATGGTCTCTGGCGGCAACGTGTCCACAGAGCTGGTTACGTGTCCGGGGCTCGCGCCCAAGCGTTCGTACCCGTCCCTGGTCAACGTCCCGTGCGCAGAAGGCGTTCCCCTGTGCGCACCGTGTTCCCCGGGCGGATCCTCCCCAGACGCTACCTTCCGGCCACGCCCCCGTCCCGTGGGGGCCGCCCGGTGTGCCGGTATCGTTGCTGACGGTCGGCCGCTTCGTAGACTTCCCCGTATCCGGGGGCTCGATGCATTCGTACGACCGTACAAACGCCGACCGCGGACGCGCTCTCCCCCGAGAACCGCCTCCGAAGAACCGCAAGAGCTCCCCAGAGAACTCCCCGAGAACCCCCGAGACCCCCCCGAGAACTCCGAGAAAGGGCCCCGCCGTGGCCAAGGCCAAGCGCCTCGTCGTGCTGGTCTCCGGATCAGGTACGAATCTGCAGGCTCTCCTCGACGCGATCGTGTCGGAGGGGACGGCCGCCTACGGAGCCGAGATCGTCGCGGTCGGCGCGGACCGCGACAACATCGCCGGCCTGGAGCGCGCCGAGCGCGCCGGGCTTCCCACCTTCGTGTGCCGGGTGAAGGACCATGCCACGCGTGACGAGTGGGACAGGGCACTGGCCGAGGCCACCGGCGCGTACGAGCCGGATCTCGTCGTCTCGGCCGGGTTCATGAAGATCGTGGGCAAGGAGTTCCTGGCCCGCTTCGGCGGCCGGATCGTGAACACCCACCCCGCGCTGCTGCCGAGTTTCCCGGGGGCGCACGGCGTTCGCGACGCCCTCGCGTACGGCGCGAGGGTCACCGGGTGCACCGTCCACTTCGTCGACGACGGCGTCGACACCGGCCCGATCATCGCTCAGGGCGTGGTCGAGGTCCGGAACGAGGACGACGAGAGCGCTCTGCACGAGCGCATCAAGGAAGTCGAGCGAAGCCTGCTCGTCGATGTCGTGGGGCGGCTCGCCCGCAACGGCTATCGCATTGAGGGACGAAAGGTAGTTATCCCGTGACCGCCGAAGGTACGCAGGGTACGCAGGACACGAAGCGGGTCATCCGCCGCGCGCTCATCAGCGTCTACGACAAGACCGGTCTTGAAGACCTCGCCCGCGGCCTGCACGCGGCCGGTGTCGAGCTGGTCTCCACCGGCTCCACCGCCGGGCGGATCGCCGCCGCCGGAGTCCCGGTCACCAAGGTCGAGGAGCTCACCGGCTTCCCGGAGTGCCTGGACGGCCGGGTCAAGACGCTGCACCCGCGCGTGCACGCGGGCATCCTCGCCGACCTGCGCCTGGAGTCGCACCGGCAGCAGCTCGGCGAGCTGGGCGTGGAGCCGTTCCAGCTGGTCGTCGTGAACCTCTACCCGTTCCGGGAGACCGTCGCCTCGGGCGCCACGCCCGACGAGTGCGTCGAGCAGATCGACATCGGCGGCCCCTCGATGGTCCGCGCCGCCGCCAAGAACCACCCGTCCGTGGCCGTCGTCACCAGCCCCGAGCGGTACGCCGACGTGCTGTCCGCGGCCCGCGACGGCGGCTTCGACCTGCACGCCCGCAAGCGGCTCGCCGCCGAGGCGTTCCAGCACACGGCCGCGTACGACGTCGCCGTCGCCTCCTGGTTCGCGAGTTCGTACGCGCCCGCCGACGAGTCGGGCTTCCCCGACTTCATCGGCTCGACCTTCGAGAAGCGCAACACCCTGCGCTACGGCGAGAACCCGCACCAGGGCGCCGCGCTGTACGTCGACGGCACGGGCGGTCTGGCCGACGCCGAGCAGCTGCACGGCAAGGAGATGTCGTACAACAACTTCACGGACACGGATGCCGCGCGCCGTGCCGCGTACGACCACGACGAGCCCTGTGTCGCGATCATCAAGCACGCCAACCCGTGCGGCATCGCGATCGGCGCGAACGTCGCCGAGGCGCACCGCAAGGCGCACGCCTGTGACCCGCTCTCCGCGTTCGGCGGCGTGATCGCCGTCAACCGGCCCGTCTCGAAGGAGATGGCGGAGCAGGTCGCCGAGATCTTCACCGAGGTCATCGTCGCGCCCGAGTACGAGGACGGCGCGCTGGAGGCCCTCACCAAGAAGAAGAACATCCGCGTGCTCCGCGCCCACCAGGGCCCGGCCGCCTCCGTCGAGGTCAAGCAGATCGACGGCGGCCGGCTCCTTCAGGTCGCCGACCGCCTCCAGGCCGACGGCGACAACCCCGCCTCCTGGACGCTGGCGACCGGCGACGCCCTGTCGCCCGGCGAGCTGGCGGAACTGGCCTTCGCCTGGCGGGCCTGCCGCGCGGTGAAGTCCAACGCGATCCTCCTCGCCAAGGACGGCGCCTCCGTCGGCGTCGGCATGGGCCAGGTCAACCGCGTCGACTCCGCCAAGCTCGCCGTCGAGCGCGCCGGCACCGAGCGCGCCCGCGGCTCCTTCGCCGCCTCGGACGCCTTCTTCCCGTTCCCCGACGGCCTGGAGATCCTCACCGACGCCGGCGTAAAGGCCGTCGTCCAGCCCGGCGGTTCCGTCCGCGACGAACTGGTCGTCGAGGCCGCGAAGAAGGCGGGCGTCACGATGTACTTCACGGGGACGCGGCACTTCTTCCACTGATCTTCCACTGAGCAGCCCGCGTCAGGCGGCCCGCCGGCAGTCCAACCAGGACACCGGCGGACCGCTGCCCGGCGGTCTCTAGAGGGTGTAGACCGTGCAGGTCTCGCAGCCCTTGTGCTGGGATCCCTGGTAATTGCCGGTGGAGTTGCTGATGGTGGCCTTCGACGGATTGTGGAGCCACGACTTCCACGTGCCGTTCGTCTTGACCCGGACCCAGGCATGGCCCGCGCAGGAGCTTCCTGTCTTCTGGGTGTAGACCAGGGTGCGGCTGCTGTAGGCGTCGTACTGGGTCTTGACGCCGTTGCACGTACGCGTCCACGAGTCCGTGGCGGCCGACGCCGGGGAGGCGGCGAACACCGTGACGCCCATGGCGACGGCCCCGAGGAGGGCGCCGGTCTTCAGTCTCGTTCGCACAGCGGGTCCTTCTTCCTCTCGGTGTTCACGTCGAGCCCTACGGGTAGAGGGTGTGGAGGTTGGCACTGCCGCAGTCGCAGTCCTTGTGCTGTGAGGCCTCGATCGCGTAGACGGGGCTTCGCCTCGTCGCCGTCGTGTTGCTGTCGGCCCAGGTGCCCCACGATCCCTGCACCTTGATCCGCACCCAGGCGTGCCCCGCGCAACTGCCGCCGGACTTCTTGGTGGTGGCCACGTGGTCGCTGACGTTGGCGGTGTACGTGCTGTCACGGGCGCAGTTGCGCTGCCACGTCTTGCTCGCGGCGGACGCGGGTGCGGCGGCGAGCATCGTCACGCTCATCGCCGTGGCGGCCATCGCGACCCCGTACTTCACTCGGGTCGGTGACATCGTCATGGGTTTCTCCCCGTTTCGCATGGACGGACCGTGCGCTTGCACCTGCAAGCTCGGTGACCAGCCTGAGGGGCTTCCGTCCCACGGGGTACCTATAACTATTCGGGTGGCTCCGGACGAGGACCGGGGCATCATCGGCCGGAGCAGCGGCAGCGGTGGGCCCTCCCGAGCGTCGTCAGCAGCGGGCGATCCACCTGTGGGACAGCGGGGCGTATGTGCCCGCCAGGTTTCCCTGGTTTCGTTGGGAGGTGCAGCCTGTGCGGTTGCGGGCGTTCTCGCGGGTGACGTCCGCGCCGACCGGGGTGAAGTCCCGGCCCCTGAAGTACGCGACCGCGCCGAGGCCGTTCTCGTCGTCGCTGCTGTTGTTGAAGATGGACTTCACCGGTTGGTCGCCGGTCCACTCGCAGGTGTCCGGCCCCGACAGCCAGTCCGTGTCGTCCTCGTCCCAACTGCACATCTCGCCCGAGCCGTTGGGCTCGCTGAAGAAGCAGACGGAGTCGGCCGGGCAGCGGTGGTAGCCGTAGGTCAGACCCTGGTCGTCCTCCCGCGTCGCGTACACCACCGTCGTCGCCACGATCAGCGTCGCCGCCGCGAGGGCGCCCACCAGGGCCGGGCGCCACCGGCGCCGGGGCCGCAGTCTCGGCAGGCGGGCCGAGCGGGAGGTGCCCGCGGCCCGCTCCACCCGGCGCAGCAGCGAGGCGGCGTCGTGTGCGGCACGCTCCTCGTGCGTACGGGCCAGGCAGTCGGTGATGATCTCCCGCCAGGTGGTGGGGAGTTCGGGGGACAGGCGCAGTTCCTCGGTGCCGCGCGCGTACCGTACCGCCGCGTCGCAGCGGGCCTCCGTGGTGCCGCCGGGCAGCGGGAACGTACCGGTCAGGACGAGGTGGGCCAGTACGCCGAAGGACCAGATGTCGGCGGTCGGGCGGATCTGCGTGCCGCGTTCGCTGACCTCGGACCAGAGGAGCTCGGGCGCGGTGTAGTCGGGGGTGGCGAAGGCGGGCGCGTACGCGTGGGTGCCCTCCATCTCCGCCGCCATGTTGAAGTCGGCGAGTCGGGCCGAACCGTCCTTCATCAGCAGGACGTTGGCGGGCTTGAGGTCGCCGTGCACCCAGCCCGCGTGGTGCAGCTGGTGCAGGCCCTCGCACACCTGGGCCAGCAGCGCGGGGCCGTGCGGCGGGTGCGGGGAGTGGTCCAGCAGGGTGGCCATGGAGCCCTCGGCCCGTTCCAGTACGAGGACGGTGGCGCCGTCGAGTTCGGGATGGTCCGGGTCGTCGACGGTGAGGGCGTCGTACATCCGGATCAGCCGCGGCGAGCGCAGACGGCTCAGCAACTCCTGCTCACGGTGGGCCAGTTCCCGCAGGTGGTGGAGTTGGCGCGGGGTACGGGTGCCGGTGGGCAGGAACTTCAGCGCCGCGCGCCGGGGCAGCGGACCGGTGCCGTGGTCGCCGGCGGCCTCTTCGGCGGGCCGCGACCCAGCCTCGGCGGGCCTCTCGCCGGCCGCGGGGCGCCTGTCCGGGGTCCCGGTGGGCCTCTCCCTGGCCTCGGCGGGCCCGTCGGCGGCCTCAGCTGGCCTCTTCGCGGCCTCGCGGGACCTCTCCCCGGCCTCCCCGGTCTCGGCGGGCCTGCCCGAAGCCACGCCCCCGTCCCCGTCCCCCGCGAGCCTCGCCGCGTACACGCTGCCGAACGCGCCGGACGCGAGGAGCTCCCGTACCTCCCAGGGCCCTACCCGGTAGCCCTTCGGAACAGGGACGGTGGGGCGTCCGTTCACTGTCCCACCTCGCTCGGGGACGGCGTGAGGACGACCAGATCGTCCTCCCGTACCAGGTTGAAGCGCAGGGCGAGGGAGACCAGCGACTCCTTCTTGCCGTAGAGGCGTGGGCCGGGCTCTGCCGCGTCCGGGCCGGGCCGCAGCCGGAGTTTGACCGCCAGGTAGTCGATGTTCCAGTACACGGAGGAACGGTTCGCCGCGGGCCAGCCGGGGCTCAGGCGCTCCACGAGCTGGTCGACGGTGGGCAGCGGGGCGTGCGGTTCGCCGCGCAGCCGGGGCTCGCACAGCGCGGTGAGCACGGCGAAGTACCGCTTCGTGCGGTCGAGCGTGAACGCCGGGGCCGTGGAGGTGCCGGAGAGCCCGGAGCGGGCCGCGGCGCCGTAGCTGTGGCGCGGCGCCCACACGTCGAAGCTGAGCAGCTCGCCCGCCGCGGGCAGGACGACACGGGAGAACTCGAACGACACGGGCGCGTCCAGCCGGCCCGGCGCGACCTTGATGTGCTCGCCAGCGCCCTCCGGGTTCTCGACCACGTAGGTCTGGTCCTCGCTGAGGTTGCTCAGGATCCAGAAGGCCCGGTGCGCGGTGATCTCACCGGCGACCCTGGACACCCCTTCGTGGGCGATGCTCAGTCCGCCGTCCCGCGCGGTTCTGCCGAAGGCGAGCCTCTCACCCGACGCGAGCCTGAATTGGCCGTCACATCCGTCGGCGGATCCGCCACTCCGCGGTGGCACCACGATGACGCTGTACATGGAGTCGTCCCCCTCCTCCTGCCTCAACGGAGGCCAGAGTAGGGCGAGTTACCGGGGACATGTCACGGCGGCGCGACGGGGAGGCAGGCATGGCGACGGCGGTATCCGGCCCTCCCCCGTGGGAGCCGGATACCGCCGCGTTCGCATGGACCGATACCACCCACTCTGGCGGCGGGCACCCGCGAGCGGTACCTCGGAAGTCTCAGGGTCACTTCTTCTCCGCGGGCGTGTACTCCTTGAGGTAGTGAGCGACGCGGGCGGCGTAGTCGCGGTACTTCGGGGGAACACCGGCCGCGTCGTTCACCTTCTCGTACGACGTCCGGTAGGCGGCCGCGATCAGCACACGGCGGTCGCCGTCGCGGCCGGCGTCGATGCGGGGCGCGATCCAGCACAGGTATCTGCTCATGGCGGGGATGGACTCGGCGGGGGAGAAGGGTGGCTCGGGGATCGTCTTGGCGGTGACGCCGTCGGACCGGATCCACCAGCGCAGCACCCGCGGGGTCCAACGGGCGATGCCGTACTCGTCGTTGGCGGGGTCGGAGAGATCACGGTCGAAGTCGCTCTCCACCTTCAGCATGGCGGCCATGAGCGCCGGGGTGACGTCCTCCTGCACACAGTCGTGCGCGGAGTCGACGATCAGCGGCCGGTAGACGGCCGGTACGCCCTTGTCGGTACGGAGTTCACCGGCGCCGTACGAGGCCTGGACGACCTTCTCGGTCGCGGGGGCGTTTCCCGCGCCCTTCTCCGAGCCGCTTCCGCTGTCGCCCGCCCAGGTGGTGATGCCGTACGCGAGCCCCGAGACGGCGACCGTGGCCGCCGCGGCGGCCAGGACCAGCGTCGAGCGGCGTCCGCGCCGGGCGCGCAGCCTCGGCAGGCGGGGCGAGCGGCTGGTGCCGGCCTCCTCCTCCACCCGCCGCAGCAGCGTCTCGGTGGAGATCCGTTCCGTGTGCGTACGGGCCAGACAGTCCCGCACGATCTCCCGCCAGCCGTCCGGGAGTTGAGGGGACAGCCGCAGCTCGTCGGTGCCGCGCGCGTACCGGACTCCCGCGTCCCGGCGGGCCGAGGGGGTGCCGCCCGGCAGCGGGAACGTGTCGGTGAGGACGAGATGGGCGAGGACGCCGAAGGCCCAGACGTCGGCCGAGGGCCTGATCTGGCGACCGCGCTCGCCGATCTCCGACCAGAGGAGTTCGGGCGGGGTGTAGTCGGGGGTGGAGAACGCGGGGGTGTAGGCGTGGGTGCCCTCCAGCTCGGCGGCCATGTTGAAGTCGGCGAGCCGGGCCGAACCGTCCTTCATCAGCAGGACGTTGGCGGGCTTGAGGTCGCCGTGCACCCAGCCGGCGCTGTGCAGCTGTGCCAGTCCCTCACAGGTCTGCGCGAGCAGCGCGGGGCCCTGCGGCGGGTGCGGGGAGCGGTCCAGCAGGGTGGCCATGGAGCCCTCGGCCCGTTCCAGTACGAGGACGGTGGCGCCGTCGAGTTCGGGGTGGTCCGGGTCGTCGACGGTGAGGGCCTCGAACATCCGGATGAGCCGCGGGCGCGTGAGTCTTCGGTGCAACTCGACCTCGCGCTCGGCGAGTTCACGCAGATGCGTCAGCTGACGGGGCGTACCCGTGCCGGTGGGCAGGAACTTCAGCGCGGCGGACTTCGGCAGGCCCTCGCGCGGCTGGGCGCACCGGGCCTCGTAGACGCTGCCGAACGCGCCCGTGGCGATCGGGTCCCGCACCTCCCAGGGCCCCACCCGGTATCCCTTGGGCACCGAGACCGCGTATCCCTCGGTCCCCTCGGTCACCGCGCCGCCCGGCTCGCCGGCTCCGTCAGGACGAGCAGATCGTCCTCCCGTACGAGATCGAAACGCAGGGCCAGGGAGACCAGGGACTCCTTCTTGCCGTTGAGGCGGGGGCCCGTGTCGGCCGTGTCGGGGCCCGGCTTGAGGCGCAGCTTTACGGCGAGGTAGTCGATGTTCCACTGGACCGACGTGCGGGACGCGGCGGGCCAGTGGGGGCGCAGCCGCTCCACGACCTGGTCGACCGTGGGCAGCGGGGCGTGCGGCTCGCCGCGCAGCCGGGGCTCGCAGAGGGCGGCCAGGACCGCGAAGTACCGCTTGGTGCGGTCGACGGAGAACGCGGGTGTGGTCGTCGCCCCGTCCAGGCCCTCGGGTGAGCGCAGATAGTCGTGGCGGGGTGCCCACACCTCGATGGGCAGCAGGTCGCCCGCCGCCGGGAGCACGATCCGGGAGAACTCGAAGGGGACCGGCGCGTCCAGCCTGCCCGGTCCGACCTTGATGTGCTCGCCCGCGCCCTCCGGGTTCTCCACCACGTACGTCTGATGGGCCGAGAGGTTGCTCAGTACCCAGAACGCGCCCTGCGCGGTGATCTCCCCGGCTTTCCGGGAGACGCCTTCGTGTGCGATCGCAAGCCCGTTGCCGTTCGCGGAACGGCCGAAGGGCAGCCGCTCACCGGGCGCGAGCCGGATCTGGGGCCTGGTGCGTTTTGCGCTGTACGTGCCGCTGTGTTCGTCCTCCGTGGTCGGCGGAGGTACCACGATGATGCTGTACAAGGCCGTTCTCCCCGTCCCGCTCCCCGTTCCCAGTCCCGCACGCGGTTACCGGATCAGGGTATGGGGACGCGGCAGGGCCGTGTTCCCCCTCAGCGGGGTGAAACACGGCCCTTGGCGTGAATGGCGTGAACGTGCCGTTCCGGAGCCGGAGCCCGGGGGCTCCGAGGTCGGTGCCGCGAGGGCTCCGAGGTCAGTACCGCGGGCGGTTGAACCATGCCGAGGCGGCGCCGTTCACCATCGAGGCGAGGATGATGCCGGCGATGGCGAGGGAGATGAGCCCGCCGAAGGTGCCGGAACCGCCCGCGCCCTGCACGGTGTTGAGGAGTCCGCCGAGGATCATCAGCGACGCGTACACGATCGTCGTGACGCGGATCCCGCTGCCGCCGTTCTTGAACTTGACGCCGAGGAAGATGGACAGGGCGCCCAGGCCCACCAGGACCGCGGCGGCGAGGAAGCCGAGGCCGGCGAGGGTGTCGGTGTCGTCACCGCTGCCGACGCCGTTCGACACGTCTTGGACGGCGCCGACGGCGATGCCCGCGATGATGCCGAACAGGATCTGGAGGCCGGCCAGGATGAACAGCAGGACGCGCGCGGTCTTCATCAGACCGGGCATCTCCATGGGCATGTGGTTGCCGCCCGGGTAACCGGGATACGCGGGCTGCTGCGGGTAGCCGTAGCCGGGCTGCTGCGGCGGGGCGCCCTGCGGATAGCCGTAGCCGGGCTGGCCCTGCGGAGGATAGCCGGGCTGGCCCTGGGGAGGCTGGGACGGGTATCCGGGCTGCTGGCCCTGCGGCGGACCGTATGGGTTGTTCGGGTCGCCAAAACTCATGGCGCTTTCCTCCGTCGTTGCGTAAGTGCGGGGACGACGCGGCACATTTCGGAGGAAAGTTCTACAGATGCGGTTCGTCCCCCCGGTACTGTCCGCGGCACTGTGCCGCTCATCGTCCTTAACGCGTCGCTTATTTGTCCAGCCGGATACCGCGTGTGTTGTGCAAGTGCAACATCGCCGATCATGGGCGAAGGCCGGACGGCGACCGGTCGCGGACCGGACGGAGCACGTCGGGGAGGTCCGCCGGGGAGGCCGGAAGTGGCCGTGGAGGGCCGGATTGGAACCAGGGCCCGGTCATCCGCGAGGATGGGGACATGACCGCCCAGATTCTCGATGGCAAGGCCACCGCAGCCGCGATCAAGTCCGATCTGACCGTCCGCGTGGCGGCCCTGAGGGAGAAGGGCATCACGCCCGGCCTCGGAACCGTCCTGGTGGGCGACGACCCCGGCAGCCAGAAGTACGTCGCGGGCAAGCACCGCGACTGCGCCCAGGTCGGTATCGCCTCCATTCAGCGGGAACTGCCCGCGACCGCCACGCAGGAGGAGATCGAGGCGGTCGTCCGCGAGCTCAACGAGGACCCGGAGTGCACCGGTTACATCGTCCAGCTGCCGCTCCCCAAGGGCATCGACGAGAACCGCATCCTGGAACTGATGGACCCGGACAAGGACGCGGACGGGCTCCACCCGATGAACCTCGGCCGCCTCGTCCTGAACGAGCCGGCTCCGCTGCCCTGCACCCCCAACGGTGTTCTGACCCTCCTGCGCCAGTACGGCGTGGAGATCAAGGGCGCCGAGGTCGTGGTCGTCGGCCGTGGCGTGACGATCGGCCGCCCGATGCCGCTGCTGCTCACCCGCCGCTCCGAGAACGCGACGGTGACGCAGTGCCACACCGGCACCCGCGACCTCGCCTCGCACCTGCGGCGGGCCGACATCATCGTCGCCGCGGCGGGCTCCGCGCACCTGATCCGCCCCGAGGACGTGAAGCCCGGGGCGGCCGTCCTCGACGTCGGCGTCTCCCGCAGCGCCGAGGGCAAGATCGTGGGCGACGTCCACCCCGGCGTCGCCGAGGTCGCCGCCTGGATCTCCCCGAACCCCGGCGGGGTCGGCCCGATGACCCGCGCCCAGCTCCTCGTCAACGTGGTCGAGGCGGCGGAACGCAGTGCCGGCTGACCGCGCCGCCACCGGGCGGAACACCGAGGCGGACACCTCCGCGAACACGGACACGGCGGTGAAGGCCGACACGTCGGCGGGCGCGGACACCTCCGCGAAGGCGGACGCGTCGGCGCGGGCCGACGCGGTGATGCGGGCCGAGTCTGCGGTGCCGGTCGAGGCTGCGGGTCGGGTCGGGGCTGCGGCGCGGGCTGAGGCTGCGACACGGGCCGAGTCTCCGGCGCGGGCCGACGCCGTGACACGGGGCCAGGCTGTGGACCGGAGCGACAGTCGGCGCCGGGAGGACAACCTGGCTCGGAGTGACGCCGCCGGCCAGGGCGGCGAGAGCGCCTCGGCCGGCCAGGACACAGAGCCGGACGGGCCGTCCGCCGCCGGGGCATCCGTACCGGACCAGGAGCCGACCGGCACCGAGCCGGAGGCCGGGCAGGTGCCCGATGCGAAGCCGCGTGGCACCGGGTCGGAGGACGGACGGGCGCCGGACGTGAAGCCGACCAGCGCCGAGCCGGAGGCCGGGCAGAAGCCGGATGTGAAGCCGCGTGGCACCGCGTCGGAGGCCGGACGGGCGCCGGATGTGAAGTCGACCAATGCCGAGCCGGAGGCCGGACAGGCGCCGGATGCGAAGCCGCAGGGTACCGAGTCGCCCGGCGCCGAGCCGAGTGGCGCAGAGTCGCCCGGCACCGAGCCGCACCGCACCGAGCCGCCCCCGGCGCACGCCGCCGACGCGGCCCCCGGCGGGACCCCGGCCGAGGACATCGAACCCGGTGTCGACGCGGCCCACGAGGGTGAACCCACCGCTCGGGACGCGGTCAGTGCCCCCGGACCCGATGGGCGGCCCCGGAGGACCACGCGTCGGTTCCCGTTGTTCACGCGGGACACCGCGCGGCCCGAGGGCGGTGGCAGGGCGGCTCCGCGCGACGCGCCCGCTCCCGCGCGGCAGTGGCCGATCCTCGCGGTCATCGGCACCGTCGGACTCGGTCTGCTGCTGACCGCGCTCGACGTCTTCAGGTTCGGCACCCTGCTGATCGGTGTCGCGCTGCTCGCGGGCGGCGTCATGCGCTGGACGCTGCCCGACGTGGGCATGCTCGCCGTCCGCTCCAGGTTCACCGACCTCGTCACGTACGGCGTCCTGGGCGTGACGATCGTGCTGCTCGCCATGATGGCGCAGCCCAGCCCGTGGCTGGAGATCCCGTTCCTGGACGACACGCTGCACTTCACGATCAGGACCTAGCGAACGCGGCGCCCGCGTGACGAAAGCCCGCCCCCTCTTACCGAGGAGGCGGGCTTCTTCGTGGACGGGAGCGGCGCCCGTCCACTCCCCCGAGCGAGGACGGGCGCCGCCTGGACTCCAGAGTCATGGACGTGCCAACGACGGTTCAATGCCTGTCAGTCCCCTGTGGCACGGAGGTGACGGTTCCGGTACGTCCCGCCCGTCAGGGCGCCGCCGAGCGGCCGACGTGTGGGGTCGAAAACCGTCGTGGGCCCGTTGTGCGGCCGTCGTGGGGCCGGCGTGTGGCGTGCGTCCCGCGACGCGTCCCGTGGGAACCAAACCGCCGTCGGTGCCGTCACCCGGTGATAGCGGGGGACATGCGAGGGAGACGGCGAGGGGGCGAGGAGAGGGATGAGCGCCTGGCAGCCACTGCCTGCGGATCTTCCGCCGGAGGTGGGGCATTTCGTGGAGCAGCTGCGGCTGCTCAAGGACCGTACGGGGCTCAGTCTGGTCGCCCTGGGCGAGCGCACGGCGTACAGCAAGTCCTCCTGGCACCGCTATCTGAACGCGACGCAGCCCCCGCCCCGGCAGGCGGTCGTCGCCCTGTGCCGGGTCGCGGGGGCGGACGCCGAACGCTTCTGCGTGCGCTGGGAGCTGGCGGTACGGGCGTGGCCGCGAACGGTGGCTCCCGCGGCGGTGCCGGCGGTGGCTCCGGCAGGCGTGACCGGGGGCACGGGCGCGGGCTTGAGCGCCGGCGCGAACCGGGCGGCGGACGAGGGCGGGTACGAGGACGTCCCCACGGTCCCGTGGTGGGACCTGCTAGCCGAGGCACCGGAACCGGAATCCCTCCCCGCCCGGCACTCCTGGGCCGCCTCGCACCGACTGCTGCTCTACGCCCTGGTGCTCGTCCTCGTCCTGCTGCTGACCGCGGTGATCGGTGCCGTCACCCTGGCGTGATCACACGTCGGAGTGACGGTCCGAGGGCTCGGGACACACGGCCTCGGCCGTGCCGGTCACCCGCCGCGACATTCCCCTGCGTACCGATCTTGACGTAGTACTTCCCGCTCGGCCGCTCGAACGTGACGTCCCGCCGGTAGCCGCTGTACGTAACCTTGCCGCCCCGTTACGAGCCGTCGGGGAAGTCGTCCGGGTGGCCGAAAGTCTCCTTTCCGTCGATGCCGTCGATGCCCCCGGTTCCGCCTCCGGTTCCTCCGCCAGTTCCTCGCGCACCTGCCACCACGTCGTGGCCGACCGCGTCCGCCGGCCGACGGAGCCGTTGATGTCGTACTTCGCGAAGGGGTGTTTCACGCCGTTCTCGTCCCTGCGTCTGGCGCCGTGACCCAGTCGTTGTACGGGCCCCGGTGCCGTCGATGACCTGCGGAGAGTCGGCGGATCCGCACGTGGCCGCCGCGGGCGGGCCCTCACGCCGGGCGCGGGTTCCGCGGTCGCCGGCACGGTGACGGTGACGAGCGGTCGACGATTCGACCTGCCCATGGTGTGCGCGTGATCCCCGTGGGGCCGCGAGTGACGTACGAGGTCGCGCATGTGTTCCCCACGTGTCGATGTGTTGACAAGTTCGAGGATTTACGCTGATCACCCCTGAGACCAGGGATAACGTGGGCAATCGGGACGCTCCGGGACGTCCCGTGCGCTGACCAGGCGATCCCGTCGGCCGAGAGGGAAGTCGGTGGGACACTGGACCGCAGACCAACGGGCGTGCAACGGTGCATGCCCACAGGCCCGAATGCTCCCGTGCGCCCCCATCCCGGGAACTGAGATCCTTACTGTGCGCATCCCTGTGGGTAGCCAGAACGAGGACTCGGCAGAGGGCTTCACGCGCGGGAAAAGCCAGCACGTACGGGGGGAAAGAGGGGGGTAGCAATGCCTCGTTGGAGGGCCTTGCCGGATGAACTCGATCCGCAGGTCAGGGAGTTCGCCAGCCAGCTGCGCCGGTTGGTCGACCGCGGCGGGCTGAGTGTCGCCGCCGTGGCCGACCGCACCGGGTACAGCAAGACGTCCTGGGAGCGGTATCTGAACGGCCGACTGCTCGCGCCGAAGGGCGCGATCGTGGCTTTGGCCGAGGTGACCGGGACCAATCCCGTCCATCTGACGACGATGTGGGAGCTTGCCGAGAGGGCCTGGAGCCGCTCGGAGATGCGCCACGACATGACCATGGAAGCGATCCGGATCTCCCAGGCGCGTGCCGCGCTCGGCGAGTTCGGCTCGACTCCGGCCAAGGGGGGACGGAACGGGAAGCAGGCGCGCGCCGGGGGTAGCGCGACAGCAGCGCCCACGCCGGGTATCGCGGGACCTGCGGGGGTGGCGCCCACGGTGCCGCCGCAGACTCCGGTACAGGGGGAGGAGCGGCGGACGCCGCACGGCGCCGGTGCCGGCAACGGCTCGGGCGGGGCCTCGGGTTCGCGCGGTGGCGGCTGGGGAGCCGTTGCCACGCCTTCGGGGGCGTCCGGGGCGTCCGGAGCGTCCGGGGGGTACGGATACCCCGGGGGTCTGGGTGCGTCGAGTGCCGGCGCGTCCGGCTCCGCCGGTGTGGCCGGTGCGTCCGGTGCCTCCGGGTCGTCGGGCCTCGGCCCGTCGGGTTCCTTCGGGCCGTCCGGCATGGCCGGTCCCGCGGGTGCTGCCGGTTCGGCCGGGGGGCCGCCTCAGGACGCGCGTCCGGGTTCGGGGGGTTCTCCCGACGGGAAGCGCGGGAAGCGGCGGCTCACGATGTTCCTCGCGGGGGTCGTGGGCGCGCTCGTGGTGATAGCCGCGGCCGTGTTCCTCACGAACGGCGGGGGCGACGACCAGGCGGGGACCGACACCACGCCGACGCCGACGCCGACCGTCAGCAAGGAGCTGCCGGCCGGTGTCGAGTGCTTCGGCGCGGACTGCGCGGGCAAGGACCCGGAGAACATGGGCTGCGGCGGCACGCTTGCGACGACGGTCGAGAAGGCCGTCGTCGGCACCGCCCAGGTCGAGGTCCGCTACAGCGAGACGTGCGGGGCCGCGTGGGCCCGCATCACCGCTGCCGGGCCCGGCGACGAGGTCCGGATCACGGCGGGCAAGGCAGCCGCCCAGACCGCCGAGGTCGACACGGACACCGACGCCTACACCCCGATGGTCGCCGTGAAGAACGCCACCGAGGCCAAGGCCTGCGCCACCCTGCAGACCTCGGGCGAGGAGGGCTGCACGAAGTAGCTCCACCGAGGCTCACGCCGAACGAGCTTCAACCAGGTGCCCGCCTCACGAGAGGCGGGCACCTGCTTTTTCGGCCCCTGCCTTTAGGGGCGCGGGGAACTGCGCGACCAGCCACGATCGACCCGCACACACTCACCGACCCAAGCCCACCCAGGCCCCCGAAC
>NZ_LIQZ01000097.1 GCF_001418655.1 Streptomyces phaeochromogenes
GCCCCCAACGCCCCCCGCTGAGGCCGAATCCCCGCAGGAACGGCCCGCTGTCGCGCAGGCGTCCCCGTCCAGCACGTCCCCCGGCGGTCCAACAACCGGCGGAGCCAGAGCTCAAGGGACACCAGATCCGCGAGGCCCTCCAGGGGCAGGGCCTCTCCGTCGGCCGCCGCCCGGAGGGCCTTGCGGACGACCCGGGCCTCGACAAGGCCCGCCTGCGCGAGGAGAGGCGTATCGAAGAGGGCAACCAGGTCGTCCACGGCAACCCGAAGCCCCGTACGGGCAGCGGCCGTCGAGGACGCATGCGACGGCGCACCCCAGCCGGGCGGAAGGTCCGCCACCCCGGCCCCCTCAAGCACCGTACGGAGGATCGCGGCCCGCGCCCCGGGCTGCACCCGCAGCGCCTCGGGAAGGGCCCGACAGGCGCGTACGACCTGGTTGTCGAGGAACGGCGCGTGCAGCCGCTGGAAGCGGACCTCCGCGGCCTGCTCCAGGATCCGGAGGTCCGAGGCGTGCCGCGCGAGGGCGGAACGCGCACGGAAATCGCCCGGACGCTGGCCGGGACCGACCCCGCCCCGGGTCGTCGCCCCCGCCAGGCGAACCGATACTTCAGCGAGGGCCTCGCCGGTGAGCCAGCGCGCTGCGGGCCCGGGTCTGGCCCACGTGAGCGCGGCGAGGGACGCCCCCACGGCACCTCCGGGCTCCTCGAACCGCTTGTGCAGCAGCCGGTCGGCGAGTCCCTCTATGCCGACGAGATACGGCGTACGGGACAGCTTGCGCGCCGCGCCGTACACGCGCGCGGGGACCATGACGGAACCGTCGGCCTTCGCCAACGCCGCGACGGGGCGCACCAGATGACGTCGTTTGCGGTCCATGAGGAGGTCGGCGAGGCGGGCCGGGTGCGCGTCCAGGACCTGACGGGCGCCGTACCCGGTGAAGTGGTCCGCGCTGCCCGAGGCCAGGCGGGCGCGGTGCCGGGCGGCCGTGACCAGGGATGGTCCCGGCTCGTCGGTCAGCGGGCCCTCCAACTCGGCGTAGGGAAGGACCTCTTCGCCGCCCGCCACCACCACGTGATGCAGCCGCGGATTGGCGGCCAGCGTGCCCGCCCGCTCCAGTTCGGCCTCGCGGCCCTTCACCGCCAGGTCGTTGAACGTGACCGCGAGGAGGCGTTCGCCGGCGCCCGTGCCATGGCCGAGGACCGTGCCGGGCGCGCCCGGGAGGCCGGCCGCGAGGAGGGCGAGCGTGCCGGAGGCCGGCCCTCCGGAGAGGTCGGCTCCTATGCCGGGCACGGGCATTCCCCGAGCCGCGCGCCGCTCGGCGGGGCCCATGCCGGGGACGGGACCGGGGTCGATGTCCGCCCCGGGTACGTGCCTCGGGGCGGCGAGTCGGGTGCGTACGGCCTCGACCAGGGCGTCGCGTACGGCGTTCACCGCGCTGTCGGGGTCGGTGGTCGCGGCGGCGACGGCGAGGGAGGCCACCTGCTCGTACCCCGCGATCTCCCGTGCCCCCGCGCGCAGGATCAGCGCGTGCCCCGGCGGAATGCGCCGCACACCCTCGTACGGAGTCGAGTCCTGGAGCGCGGCCGGTACGTCGGGAGCGGCGAGCAGGGCCGCCAGGTGCCCGAAGTCGAGGTTGGCCTCGATGAGGTCGGCGAGGGGGAGGGCCGCGGTCGAGTACGCCGTGCCGCCCGCCCAGGGGGTGTAGAACACCGGCCTGACGCCCGCCAGATCGCCGCAGACCATGAGGCGGCGGCCCACCTGGACGACCGCCGTGTAACTGCCGGACCAGGCCGTCAGATGCCGAAGTGCCCCGCCGCGCGCGGCGAACAGGCCCACGCGCAGTTCCTCGTCGGTGGCTCCGCAGGTGCCGAGCACCGCCATGCGGTTCTGTTCGTCGGCCTTGACGACGCGCACCTCGTCGGGGCGCCAGTCACCGACCGCCCAGAGCGGATCGGGGTCGCCCCACAGGAGTTGGGACCCCACCGGGTGCACCGTCTCGCCGTCGCCGCCCGTCGCTCCCGCCGAACCGATCTCGGGCGCACGAGCGGCGGTACTGCTCCATCCCACCAACCACCGCATCGCCGCCTCCACAGGCTGTGGACAACCAGTGCACCGTACGAACCGGTCACCATGCTGCCACGAAGAATGCGCCCGGGAGGGCCGGTGCGGCCTCTTGTGCTCCCCGGAGTGCGCCCCTTGGAGATGCCCGCGAAAAAGCGAACGCACGCGCGACGAGCGGCGATCGCGCAGAATTTACCCAAGGGCGACGACGTGAATGCGCCCCCGGTACGCTCCCCAAAAACACCTAACGCGCCCTCAAGTCCCATGGTGGGAGGGTTATTTGACCTCTTAAGGCATGGGCGATATTCAGCCAAATCGGTGATGGACGAACACGCGTGCACACGCTCCGTACATGCTGTGCGCAACGCACAGTCCGGGAGGCGGAGTCCGCCTCCCGGACCGGTCCGCCGCCCGCGGGGATGTAGGCGGCGGTGTCCCCCAGCCCACTGGATCCAGTACAGCGGGCCGACCCACGCACGATCCATGGAAGCGCTCCCCCGATGGCCGGAGAAGAGCGCACGGACGGGCGCACGGCCACACAGCGGGAGCACGAGACGACGCTCTGTGCTTGCCCACGGGCCACAATCCCGCCATCCGGAACAATGCCCCTTAACGCTTGGGATGCGGCGAACTACCCTGTGTTTGCCTGTGTTTTCGCGGGAGGCATATTCCTGAGGGCTCGGCCACGTGCTTTTGCGGGTGGGGTTCCAGGGGTTGGCGCCCGGGAAGACGCAGCACGAATGCCGCTGGGCCACCACCCGCGCGGCAGCCGTCTGTGTCGAGGGGTGGCGCAATGTCCAGGGAGCAACGCGGGCCGAACGAAAAACTCGGCGCCGTTCTCGCCCTCGCGGGAATCAGCAACGCAGGACTCGCCCGACGCGTCAACGATCTTGGCGCTCAACGCGGGTTGACTCTTCGCTACGACAAGACGTCGGTGGCGCGCTGGGTGTCGAAAGGCATGGTGCCGCAGGGTGCCGCGCCGCACCTCATCGCGGCCGCCATCGGCCAGAAGCTCGGCCGCCCGGTGCCGCTCCACGAGATCGGCCTGGCGGACGCGGATCCCGCACCGGAAGTGGGCCTCGCCTTCCCCAGGGACGTCGGACAGGCGGTGCGCTCCGCCACGGACCTGTACCGCCTCGACCTCGCCGGCCGCCGAGCGGGCTCCGGCGGCATCTGGCAGTCGCTCGCCGGATCATTCGCAGTGAGCGCATACGCAACTCCCGCGTCCCGGTGGCTGATAACCCCGGCCGACAGCTCGGTGGCACGGGACGCCGGCCCGCTGGAAGGCTCCGGAGCACCGCTGAAAGTCGGCCACAGCGACGTACAGAAACTGCGGGAGGCCGCCGAGGACGCCAGGCGCTGGGACTCCAAGTACGGAGGCGGCGACTGGCGTTCGTCCATGGTGCCCGAGTGCTTACGGGTCGAGGCGGCACCCTTGCTCCTCGGGTCCTACTCGGACGAGGTCGGCCGCGCACTCTTCGGAGCCAGCGCCGAACTCACCCGCCTGGCCGGCTGGATGGCGTTCGATACGGGCCAGCAGGAGGCCGCCCAGCGCTACTACATCCAGGCCCTGCGCCTGGCCCGCGCCGCGGCCGACGTGCCCCTCGGGGGCTACGTACTGGCCTCCATGTCCCTCCAGGCGACCTACCGGGGCTTCGGCGACGAGGGCGTCGACCTCGCCCAGGCCGCCCTGGAGCGCAACCGGGGCCTGGCCACCGCCCGCACGATGAGCTTCTTCCGCCTGGTCGAAGCACGGGCCCACGCGCGCGCGGGTGACGCCCAGGCGGCCGGCGGCGCCCTGAAGGCCGCCGAGGGCTGGCTGGAACGGGCCCGCGACGGCGACCACGATCCGTCCTGGCTCGGCTTCTACGGCTACGACCGCTTCGCCGCCGACGCGGCCGAGTGCTACCGCGACCTGAAGGCCCCGCGCCAGGTCCGCCGCTTCACGGAGCAGGCCCTGTCGAAGCCGACGGAGGAGTTCGTACGCTCCCACGGGCTGCGCCTGGTGGTGTCGGCGGTCGCCGAACTCGAGTCGGGCAACCTCGATGCGGCGTGCGAGCAGGGGGTGCGGGCGGTGGAGGTCGCCGGGCGCATCTCGTCGGCCCGCACGACCGAGTACGTGAAGGATCTCCTGCACCGCCTGGAGCCGTACGGGGATGAGCCACGGGTGGTGGAGCTCCGCGAGCGGGCCAGGCCGTTGCTGATGGCACCGGCCTAGTGGGAAGACCCCTGAGCGTCTGTGGGGCTGAGGTGGTCCTGGGAGTAGGGGTGAGGGGTGTCTGTGCTGGTCGCGCAGTTCCCCGCGCCCCTAAAGGGGCACGCCTGCGTGACCGGCACCATGAAGATGACCGGGGCCATGAAGGTGACCAGCACCATCAAGCTGACCGGGACCACTCGCCTCCGCTGACGCGCGCTGGGCCGTGATCGGGACCACACACGTCCGATGACGACGTGGCCGGGGCCACCTGCCTCCGGTGCTGGGCGGAGCCGGCCCCTGCCATCCTGTGGGTTTGAGCGGGTTGTCAGTGGCGCAGTGCACTATCGGGGGTGGGAGTCGGAGGCTGGAGGTGGGGCGGACAGATGGGGCGGAAGGTCGCTTACGACTGTGACGTGCTGGTGATCGGCGGCGGGATCGTCGGTCTGTCGACGGCGTATGCGATCACGCGTGCCGCACCGGGCACGCGCGTGACGGTGCTGGAGAAGGAACCGGGCCCGGCCCGCCACCAAACAGGACGCAACAGCGGCGTCATCCACAGCGGGATCTACTACCGCCCGAACTCCCTCAAGGCCCGGTACGCCGTCCGGGGCGCCGCCGAGATGGTCAAATTCTGCGCGGAGTACGGCATCGCCCACGCCGTCACCGGCAAGCTGATCGTCGCCACGGAGCGCGAAGAGCTGCCCCGCCTGCACGCACTGGTCCAGCGAGGCCGGGAGAACGGCATTCCGGTCCGCGAGCTGGGCGCCTCCCAGATCGCGGAGTACGAACCCCAGGTGCGGGGCCTGGCCGCGATCCACGTGGCCACCACAGGCGTATGCGACTTCGTGGGCGTGGCCCGCCGACTAGCGGACGCGTCCGGCGCCCACATCAAGTACAACGCCGAGGTCACCCAGATCGACCGCCGCCCCGACCTCGGAGTGGCGGTCCGCACCACCGACGGCACCATCACCCGGGCCCGAGTCCTGGTCAACTGCGCAGGCCTCCACTGCGACAAGATCGCCCACCTCGCCGGCGACGACCCCAAAATGCGCATCGTCCCCTTCCGAGGCGAGTACTACACCCTGGCCAGGCCCTCCCTGGTCAACGGCCTCGTCTATCCCGTCCCGGACCCGGCCTTCCCCTTCCTCGGCGTCCACCTCACCCGGGGCATCGACGGAAGCGTCCACATCGGCCCCAACGCGGTCCCGGCCCTGGCCCGCGAGGGCTACGACTGGCGAACCGTACGCCCCCGAGAACTGGCAGAGACCCTCACCTGGCCCGGCTCCTGGCACATAGCCCGCCGCCACTGGCGCTACGGAGCCGGCGAAGTACACCGCTCAGCATCGAAGCACGCCTTCACCAACGCGGTCCGCCGCCTGCTCCCCGCCGCCACCCCCGACGACCTGCTCCCCGCCACCGCAGGCGTCCGAGCCCAGGCAGTCCTACGCGACGGCACCCTCCTGGACGACTTCCTGATCCAGGAATCCCCCCGCACGGTCCACGTAC
>NZ_LIQZ01000098.1 GCF_001418655.1 Streptomyces phaeochromogenes
ATCGCAACCTGCTCGACATCCAGCCCCTCCCCCTCCTCCACCTGCCACAACGAGTTCTGCAGCACCCGCCCGAGCGTCCAGGCCCGGGCCCGCTCCCGGTCGAGCCCCAGCGTCTCCGTCATCAGGTCGAAGCGCCGCGCCGGCTGCCCCTCCCCGTACCGGTTCCACAGCGCGGGCAGCAGCTCGAACCCCGGGTCTCCCGCCAGCGGCTTCGGATCGATGACGAGCCACGGTTCGCGCTCGGCGGCGAGGATGTTCTCGAAGTGCAGATCCCAGTGCAGCAGCCGGTCCCCGGGCTCGCCCGCGACCTCCCGCACGGCCGCCGCGCAGTCCTCCAGCAGCCGCCGGTCCTCCGCGGCCCCGCCTTGCACCTCAAGGGACTTGAGGACGGCGGGCAACCGCTCGAACATCCCCGCGACGACGCCGTCCAGCGTCCGCAGCCCCTCCGGCGCCGGTACGGCCGTGAGCCGCGCCAGCAGCTCCGCGAGGATCCGGGTGGCCTCCATCACATCCGTCACGGCGGCCAACGGCCGCCCGTCGTCGAGCCGTTCGAGCAGCAGCGTGCCCGTCTCCGCGTCGTCCTCCAGCAGCCTTACGACCCCGTCGCCGCCCCAGGTCCGCAACGCGAGCCCCTCGCCGACGGTCTCGTCGTCCACGTCCTGGAGCTTCAGGGCGGCCCGTGTGCCGTCCTCGCGCACCACCGGCAGCACGACCGAGACCTGCCCGCTCATGGGCGTCCCCTCCTGCCGCAGCCCCCACCTGTCGAGGAACTCCTCGCCCCGCTCCAGCAGCCGCGCATACCGAACCATGACCATCACCTCACGTAACCATGGAATCCGAAGGAGACACCCGCCACCCGGAGAAGCTAACGTCCCGCGCATGAGCAGCACGGAGAACGCGGACCGCGCGACCGACACGGCACGCGCGGCGCAGGCGCCCCGCACCGCCGACGGGCCCCGCACCGTAGTCAACGGCGGCATATCGTTCTGGTACGCGCAGGACGGACTCCCGGCGCCCCGTGAGCCCCTCCCAGGGGACGCGAGTGCCGATGTGGTGATCGTAGGTGGCGGCTACACGGGCCTGTGGACCGCGTACTACCTGAAGAAGGCCGCGCCCTTCCTGCGGATCACGGTCCTGGAGCAGCGGTTCTGCGGCTACGGGGCGTCCGGCCGCAACGGCGGCTGGCTCTACAACGGGATCGCGGGCCGCGACCGGTACGCGCGTCTGCACGGCCACGAGGCCGCCGTACGCCTCCAGGAGGCCATGAACGCCACGGTCGCCGAGGTCGTGCGGGTCACCGAGGAAGAGCACATCGACGCGGACGTCCACCGGGGCGGCGTACTCGAAGTCGCCCGCACCCCGGCCCAGCTGGCCCGCCTGAAGGCCTTCCACGAGACGGAGCTCTCGTACGGGGAGAAGGACCGCGAGCTGTACGGCGCGCGCGAGACCGCCGAGCGGATCAAGGTCGCGGACGCCGTCGGCTCCACCTGGACCCCGCACGGCGCCCGCCTGCACCCCGTCAAGCTGCTCAAGGGCCTCGCCGCGGCCGTCGAGGCGCTCGGTGTCACGATCCACGAGTCGACGCCCGTCACGGAGATCAGACCCAAGCACGCCGTCACGCCGTACGGCACGGTCCGCGCCCCCTACGTCCTGCGCTGCACGGAGGGCTTCACGGCCTCCCTCAAGGGCCAGAAGCGGACCTGGCTCCCCATGAACTCCTCGATGATCGCCACCGAGCCGCTGACCCCCGCCCAATGGGAGTCCATCGGCTGGGAGGGCCGCGAGACCCTCGGTGACATGGCGCACGCGTACATGTACGCCCAGCGCACCGCCGACGACCGCATCGCACTGGGTGGCCGCGGAGCCCCGTACCGCTTCGGTTCACGCACGGACAACGACGGCCGTACGCAGGCGTCGACGGTCAACGCCCTGCGGGAGATCCTCGTCCGGTTCTTCCCCCAGCTCGCCTCCGTCGCGGTGGACCACGCCTGGTCGGGCGTCCTCGGAGTCCCGCGCGACTGGTGCGCCACGGTCACCCTCGACCGCTCGACGGGCCTCGGCTGGGCCGGTGGCTACGTGGGCTCCGGAGTGGCCACCGCCAACCTCGCCGCACGCACCCTCCGGGACCTGATCCAGCGGGATTCCGGCCAATCCGGGGCGACTGACCTCACCACCCTCCCCTGGGTCGAACACAAGGTCCGCAAGTGGGAACCGGAGCCTTTCCGCTGGCTCGGGGTACACGGCATGTACGCGACGTATCGAGCCGCCGACCGCCGCGAACTCACCACCCATGCCGCACAGTCGTCCCGGATCGCGCGTATCGCCGACCGGGTCGCGGGCCGCTGAACCGCCGTAAAGACAGGGGAACCCCATGAGCACCGCAGTCATGGACACCGTCCGTTACTCCTCCGACGGTCAGCTCCTCGACATCCATCGCGCCGCCGCCGCGGACGCCCCGACGGTTCTGCTCTGGCACGGGCGCGGCCCGGCCGAGCGGGACGTGCTGGGCGCCCTGGCCGCGGAGGTGGCCCGCCTCGGCGCCACCGTCATAGTCCCCGACTGGCACCCGGACGCCCCCGACGGCGGACGCCCCCACCTCGAAGCGTCCCTCCGCTTCACCCGGGACTTCGTACGGGACCCGGCGAAGGTCGTCCTCGTCGGCTGGTCGCTCGGCGGCCGGGCCGCGATGGCCACGGCCCTGCGCCCCGACCCGCCGGAGGGCTGGCGCCCGGCCGCCGTGGTCGGCATCGCCGCCCGCTACAACCAGCCCGAGCCGCTGCTCGGCCTGCCCTCCCCGATGGCCGTCTGCGCCGCCGCCCCGCCGCTGCCCATCCATCTGGTGCACGGCACGGCGGACCGGGTCTGCGACTTCGCCAACGCCAAGGAGTTCCAGGCCGTCCTGGCCGCCTGCGGCCGTCCGGCGCCGCTCACGGTGCTCACCACGGACCACTCGGGTGCGGTCATGGCCGAGTACGCCTCCGAACTGGGCCGCTGCCGCCCCGCCCACTCCGGAAGCGCCCACCGCGAGGGCCTGCGCACGGCCCGCGTCATCGCGGAGGCGGCGGGCCTGCGCACGCGGGAGGGCCACCAGGTCAGCGGGTGACCCGTACCCCGTGGAACATCGACAGCGCGGTCGCGGTCGCCCGGATCGTTCTGTCGCGGTAAGAGATGCCCCCGCCGCGCAGCCGCCCGGCATACCGGTCAGGCACCGCGGCGGGGCATCGACTCCGGCACGACCTCGTCGCATTTCATTGCCCGCCAGTCCGCTGCGCACTGCACAGACGGGCCGAATTCAGATCGCGGCGGGCGCGAGGCACGGCCGGAGAAATCGCTGAATCCCGACTTCGGCGACGACTTTCCCGGGCTGTTTCCCTCACCGGTGAAGAGTCGGCACCCCGGCCCCGTTCATCTCCGGCCGACGAGCCTCTGAACAGTACAAACATCACCGCGACCGGCGCTACGGCCCCTCGGACAACCGCCGCATTCCCGGCCGGAAAACCGCCCCCGGCAGCGACTTCCGCCGCCCATGAAACGGCCATTGAGCGGCCATGAAGCGGCCATTGAGCGGCATTTGAACAAGGCGGGCGCCACGCCGGCCGTCCCCTACAGTCCGTACCGCCAAGAGGCGGACCGATGGCTTCCCCCATGACAAGCGCATTCGGATCTGCCGTCCCCCCATGCTCGAATCGGGGTCAGTTCCGCGAGTGAAAACCAGAATCGATCCGCTTTCCATAGCCGCGATGGCGATCGCCGTGGTTTCCATATCCGCCACCGCCCCGCTCACCGCCGCCGCCACCGCGTCGCCGCTCGCCATGGCGTTCTGGCGCAACGCCCTGGGCTTCGCCACCCTCGGGCCGTTCCTGCTGATACTGCGCCGCCGCGAGGTCGTGCGCGTCGTACGCGGCGAACGCGGGCTGCTGCGCCGCGAGCAGTGGCGGCCCATGGTCTTCGGCTTCCTCGCGGCCACAGCGCTCGCCCTCCATTTCGCGGCCTTCATGACGAGTACGCAGCTGACCTCGGTCGCCATGTCCACCGCACTCGTCGCCACCCAGCCCGTCTGGCAGGCCCTCATCGCCGCGGGTCAGGGCGTCCGGGCGTCCCGCAGGACATGGGCGGGTCTGACGCTCGCCGTGGTCGGAGCCGCCGCTGCCGCCGGTGTGGACATCCAGTCCGGCAGCCGTACGGCACTGCTGGGCGATCTGCTCGCCCTCGCCGGGGCCGTCGCCCAGGCCGGGTACGCCGCGCTGAGCGAGAAGTCGCGGGCGGACGTGAGCACGCCCCTGTACTCGACGGTCACGTCACTGGTCTGCGGACTCGAACTCCTCGCCGCCTGCTGGTTGTTCGACATCTCCCTCACCGGTTTCGACAGGACCACACAGCTGTCGCTGCTCGGGCTGCTCGTCCTCCCGCAGCTGCTGGGGCTCGGCGCGCTGAACTTCGTCCTCGGCAGGACATCGGCGACGACGATGAGCGTCCTGCTCCTGCTGGAGACCCCGGTGGCCGCGCTCATGGCGTGGTCGCTGATGGACCAGGGCGTCGCCGCCGCGACCGTCCCCGGGCTCCTGCTGATCATCATCGGCGTCACGGTGGTGGTGACGAGCGACAGCGGCGGCAAGCCCGCGCCGCTGGAGGACGACCTCCGCGGACCGCACGAACTCCGCCAGCAGGACGAACAGCGCCGACAGGACGCCTACAGTGCCGGCGCACCCCCGTTCCCGGCCCACGCCCCGCCTCCGTATCCGCATCCACATCCACATCCGTACTCGTCCCAACTCCCGCCCGCGGTCGGTGTGTCCACCGTGTCCGCCGCCGGAGAGTCGACGGACAGCACACCGGCCCGTGCCTCCGAGGCCTGGGCGGCCTTCGAGAGTGCCCGGCAGGCAACGCCCCGGCGCCCACCGCTCGGGCCCAACGGCCGACGGGACCCCAGAGTCGACTGGGCACGCCGCCCCTGGGAGGAGAGCCCGACGATCCAGCTCAGCTATCACGGGGCGGGGGCGTTCGACACCATGTTCCTGGGCGGCCGGCCACCTGAGCCCGAGGAACCGAGGCCGGGCTTCGAAGGCGCGCAGGGGAGCTAGTGCCCCGGCACCAGACCCTGTCGCGCGAGGCTGCCGTCCAGCCAGGCAGCGGCCAGCTCCACCCGCGAACGGCAGCCCGTCCGCTGGAACAGCCGCGAAAGCCGCTGCTCCACGGTCTTCTCGCTGCACGCCAGCCGGGCGGCGATCTGCCGGTTGGTGGACCCGTCGCTCACCATGCCGATCAGCCGCACCTCGCGATCGCTCAGCCCCGCCCGGGCCGCACGGCGCCTGGGGATCGACACGTTCCGCCGCCGCGCCGCCGCACCGAGCAGGCTGCGCACGGGCCGGCCCATGCCCAGCACGTGCCCGCTCCGCATCGCCTCGTCCAGCCACACCTGGGGGTCGTCGCCGACCTCGGTCAGGCACTGGCAACAGTCCACGCTCAACGGCAGATCGACCCGCCGCCGCACCAACCGGTACGCGGCCAGCGCGCTGTCCGCGTCGCCGTGCACCATCCCGCGGGCGACGAGCACCGCCTCGTACGTCATCGGCGAGGCGGCCTCCTCGTACAGCGCCTCCAACTCCTCCAGCGTCCGCCGCGTCGCCTCCGGGTTGTCGCCCCGCACGGTGATCGACAGCATCCGCAGCAGCACCCTGTCGAGGCCCGCGAGCAGTCCGCTCGCGCGCGCCCGCCGCACGTCGTGCCGTGCCGCTTCCAGGGCCTCGTCCGCCGAGGCCCTGCCCGCCGAAGCCCTGTCCGCCTGCCCCGACCAGTACCGGACGCCCAGCCGCGCCCGGGCCACCAGCGGATGGCAGACCGAGTCCGGGATCAGGTCCAGCCACTCTCGCGCGCGTCCCAACTCCCCGCGCATGAGCTGGATCTCGGCCGCCAGCGCCCGGGCCGGCTGTCCGACGCCGGCCGCGCCGCCGGACCGGCCCCGCGTCTCGATCCGGCGGGCGTACGACAGCGCGCTGTCCCAGTCCCCCGTCAGGTAGTCGCGCACCATGAAGTGGTACCGGACGGCGGTGCTCTCCCCCGCCGCGACGTACCGCTGCTCACCGAGCACGGCCTCAAGAGCGCCCGCCAGATCCCCGTACGCGGCGGCGTTCCGCAGCCGGTCCAGGGCCGCCTCACCGAGGGCGTCCCCGGGCATGCCCTGCCGGGCCCGCTCGAACTCGGCACCGCTTCCTACGGCGGCGGCCACCAGCCGAACTTCCGCGACCGACGGAACCGGCCCGGAGCCGGGCTCCTGCGCGCCCGACCCCGGCCGGGATGTCATCGGCGCGCTCGGACCGATCCCGTACCGCCCACCGACCGCCGCCAACACCGCACCGGCGGGCACCCGTTCGAGCGCCGCGCGGTATCGGGGGTCGGCGTCCTCGGCGTACGGAGACCGGTGCTCGTGCAGTGCCGACAGAGCACACGCCCGGGTGACCCATTCCAGACCGTCCCGGTCCCCCAGGTCGTCCCTGTCCCCCCGCTCCTCGCCGTGCGGCACGTCGAGACAGGCGAGCAGCGGCTCGGCGAGCCCCAGTACGCCGATGTGGTCGGAGTGCCCCAGGCTCAGACCGGCGGACTCGTGCAGCACACCGGGTGTTCTGGGGTCGTGCGGCGGCAGATGGCGCAGCACCGAGTGGTAACTCCGCACCGCCCAGGCCTGGTTGAACCTGACACTGCTGCCGGCCGCGGCCAACAGCAGCGGCACCGCGAGGCTGTCGTCCAGCATCGCGCCGGCCGCCGCCACATGACCGGCCAGCCGTGGCCGACGGGTCCCCGCCGCGGTGGCGCCCAGCCGGTCCGTCACCAGCCTGGTGATCGTGGCGTGCAGCGACCGGACCTCGGCACGGGCGGGCAGCGTCCGCAGCGCCGCCGCGAGCGCCGGAACGGCGAAGGCGATCCGGCCGTCCTGACCGACCGTCACCACCCGGTCCGCGACCAGCCTGTCCACCGTACGGCCGACCGCTTCGAGCGGCCCGGCCGGCGACTTCGCGCGGTGCAGGTCCTCCAGCCGTACCTCGGCCCGCTCGACCAGACCGGCGAGTACGGCCGCCGCCGCGACCGTGCCGGCGTCCGGTGACGCGTCCGGCCAGCAGAGCCGGCCCAGTTCCGCGGCGTCCGCCCTGAGCCGCAGCCCGCCCTCCGGCACGGTCAGGCAGACCTGGCCGTCGAGTTCGAGCAGGCCGCCGCGTTCCTCCAGCGAGGCGAGCACCGACAGCACGGCGGCCGGGCTGCCCGCCAGCGGGCCCAGCGAGGCCAGCACCGCCGTCACCAGGTCGGGCTCGACGGAACGGCCCAGCCTCCGTACGACCAGCTCGCCGACCTCGGCCGTCGACAGCGGCGGCAGTTCGAGCACCCGGTCGGCCGCCGCGGGCAGTTGTGCGGCGGTGACGTGCCCCGGGCTCATCGGCCGGCCGGCCATCACCACCGGCACGCCCGCCGGTCGGAACGTACGCAGCAACAGCCCGAGCGCGGAGGCAGTCCGGGCCGGCATCCGCTCGGTGTTGTCGAGGATCAGGGCGAAGGGGACCTCACGGGCCGCGTCCGCCAGCACCTCGCCCAGGGTGGACAGCAGGGCCACTTCGCCGCCGGGACCGCCGGCCCGCGCCTGCACCCGGCGTACCGCGGCGATGCGCGCCGGGAGCCGGCCGTCATGGACCTTGGCGAGTACGCCGCAGACGGCGTCCGTGAGAGCGGCGGTACCGCCCGCCGGGTCCTCGCCGGATTCCCAGCCGAACCGCAGGACCCTGCCGCCCTCCTGGACCACCGTCTGCCGCGCCTGCTCCACCACGGCGGTCTTGCCGGTTCCGGCACCACCGGTGACGAGCAGGGTCCGGGCCTCGGCACCGGCGGTGCGTCCAGCGGCGACTCCCGCGGTACCTCCCGTGGTGCCTGCCGCCGTACCTCCCGTGGTGCGTAACGCCTCGGCCACGTCCTCGACTTCGCCATGTCTGCCGACGAGAGGTGAAGGCTGCTGCTGCACGACGACTCCCTGTTTTCCCGTTTCTCCATGCCGAACTGCTCTGGCCGAACCGCTCTATGAGAATTGGAGTCGTCCAAATGACCGAACAAGCCAACTTCTTGTACCGGATTTGCCATGATTGCAGGCGCTGGACCAGGGCCCGTCCGTCGGGTCGGTCCGAGGCGGGCGCCGCCCGCCGGTACGGGATTCCTCGAAGGTCGCGGTGGACAGAGTGGCTGCTCGGACAGACACCGAGTTGGTCTTCGGCGGCACGGCCGCACGGTTCCACGGGCCGGGCGAGGACCTGCTCGGCCGAACAGCCGAGTCGGACGAGGCCGACGACCACCTCCGCGATCCGGCCGGGCCACGCCTGCTGCTCGTCCGCGGCGAACGGGGCATCGGACGCACCGTGTTCGCGCACGCCACCGCCGAGCGACTGCGCGCGGGAGGGATCGCGGTCCTGCCGGTCGACTGCGTCCCCGGCGACGGCGAACACCCTCAACTGCTGGCGCTGCGCCTGGTCATGGCCCTGGAGGAACACCGGTCCGCCACGACGAAGCGCACCCCGACACGCAAGCCGGCCGCGGAGGCACTGTCCGCGATGAAGCACGACGACCGGACGGCGATGGCCGAAGCACTGGCCGCCGCTCTGGCGGGGCCGACCCCCACGGTCGTACTGGTCGACGACGCCCACCACGCCGACGCCGAATCCCTCGCCCTGCTCGACGAGGTCGACTTCGACCGGGTCCCGCCCGGCATCCGGGTGCTGCTCACGGCGGCCCGACACACGGCACCGGCCCGCCGATCCCCGTCCCCCGGCTCCGGTTCCGGCCAGGCAATGGACCGCCTCGCCGACAACCGGGCGGCACACACGATCGCCCTCCCGCGCCTCACCCTGGAGGAAGCGACCGCCATGGTGGCGCAGCGCCTGCGGTCGGCACCGGACGCCGACCTGATGCGGCGCCTCCACGAGCTGAGCCGCGGCATCCCCGGCGCCCTGGACGCCCTCCTCGTCGAATGGACGGCCCAGGACGCGATACGCACCGCCGACGGCCACGCCTTCCTCGGCACCGGTGCGCCGATACCGCTGCTGCCCGGCCACGACCGGTACGTAGCGGCGCTGCGTGCGCTGGAAGAACCCTGCGGGACCGTGGCCACGGCACTGAGCATCCTGTGGCCGCTCGGCCGGCCGGCCGAGGCCCTGGTCGCGTCATCGACCGGGCTGGCCGCCGAATCCGTGACCGACGGCATCCGCACCCTGGTCGACGAGGGCATCCTCGACGAACTGCCCGCCCAGCCACGTTCCCCCGCCTCCTCGCCACGCGGCTGGACGTTCCGCGTACCGCTGCTGGCCCACACCGTCCGGGAACGCCTGGGCCCCGTGAAGCGCAGCCACCTGTCCGCGACCGCGGTGGAGGCGCTGTGGGCGAGCGGGGCCACCCCGAAGGACCCGACTCAACTCCTCGAAGAGGCGGACGCGCAGACCTACCTCCCCGACCGGATCGCCGACGCCGGCTTCCTGGTCGACCGCGACCGCGCCGTGACGGAACTGACGGCCGCCGCACACTCGCTGTACCCCGACCTCGAACGCCGGGGAATGCTGCGGTGGCACGTGGGAGCCGTCCGCCTCATCGAGGAGCAGTACGACCGCGACCTCGCCATACTGCGGTCCGGCCAGGCCGCCGCCGGCTGCGGCGACTACCGCACGGCCCGGACGGCGGCCGAGTGGCTGGTGTGCGGCCCCGCCGAGGGCCTCGACCCGCAGGCCGTCCACGAGGCCGCCACCCTGCTGGTGGCGTCGGCGGCGGCCGAACAGGACTGGCAGGCGCTGTCCCGCATGGGCACCGCACACTGGTGGGAGGGACTGCCGCTGTCCGCCATGGCCACCGTCTCCGGCCGCGTCCAGGCACTGTGGCAGCTGGAGAAGTGGCAGGAGGCCCTGGCCCTCATGCTGCAGACCGAACGCGTATGGCAGGCCACTCCGGGCAGCCGCGCGCTGCTGGAACTGTTCCGCAGGGTCGCGGAGTACGTACTGGGCCGCCCGGACCGGTTCATCCGCGCACTGGCCCTGCCGGAGGAACCGGACCTGGCTCCGAGCAAGGCGTTCGCGTTCAACATCGCCACGTTCGACGTACTGCTCGGCATCGGCGACCTGCGAGGTGCGGCGAACCTGCTGTCCACCCGGGGGATGCGCCTCGAACTCCTCCCCCAGCCCAACCGGTTCCTCTGGCACCACCTCAACGGACAGTGGGACGAGGCACTCTCGCTGGCACGTCGGCTCCTGGTCGACGGCGGGGTCCTGAACGTGGTCCCCGGACACCATCTGCTCCCCGCCCGCACGGCGGCCGTCCTCCTCGCCCAGGGCCGCCCCACCAGCGCCGACCGCCTGATCAGCAGCGTGCGCGGACAGGTGAACGGGCCGCTGGAACACGTCCTGGACCACGCCGAGGCCGAGATCCTGCGGACCCTCGGCGAGCTCGGCCGGGCAGAGGAAGTACTGCGGCGCGGCCTGCGAGCCGCGGACGAACGCGGATCCTTCTACGGAACCGACGAACTGCTGGCCTCACTCGCCGAGGTGCACGCGGAAGCGGGACACCCGGACCGGGCGACTGCCTGCCTGGCACGTCTGGAACGGACGGCCGAGCAGATGAACAGCGGCCGCACACGCCTGCTGTACCTGCTGACCTCCGGAAAGATCCTGGACCCGGACTCCTCCGAAGCCCACGAGTCCGAAGCCCACAAGCACCTGTCCGAGGCGGTCGACCTGGCCCGCTCCCGCAGCCAGCCCTTCGAAACGGCGGTCACGCTCCTGGCCGCCGTACGCGCGAACGCGGCCCCGGCGACCCTGCTGCACGAGGCGTACGAACACTTCGGCGAGATGGGTGCCACGCTGTGGCGCTTCCGCACCAGGACCGCGATGCGCGAGGCCGGGCTGACCGTACCCGGCCGCAGACAGGCCACGGCGGAGAACGAGCACCTGCTGGCCACCCTGCTCGCCGAGGGACTCACCAACCGCCAGATCGCGGGCGTACTGCGGCTCAGCGAGGACGCGGTCGCCAACCGCCTGTCCCGGTTGTTCGCCCGCACGGGCATGCGCTCCCGCACAGAGGTGGTCACAGCGGTACTCAGGGGAACCCAGATAACAACGCCCCACCACTGACCCACTCCACCCCCCTCCATCCCGCCGGTGCCACTCGTGCCACTCGTGCCAGATTTCCCCCTCCTTAACGGAGGAGGGGTCTGTGGAAGCGGAACGAGGCAACCCCGCATGCCACCATCAACTCCTGAACGGCATGGACCACTTGGGTTCCCGAATGGGGGGCGAATGCCTCAGCAGGTACTCACAGACACCGTGCGCGTGGCGATCCACGCACCCGACGCCATCGTCCGCGCCGGACTGCTCAGCTATCTCCACAACGACCGCCGCATCCGCGAGGTCCCACCGGACAAGCTCCGTGAAGCGGACGTCATCGTGGTCACCGTGGACGTCGCCGACTCCTCCACCCTGGACCTGCTGCACAGCCTGTGCGACAGACCGGACGCCCGGTTCGCCCTGGTGGTGGGCAAGGGGTGGCACGCCGACGTCTCGGCCGCGGTCGACCGCGGGGTCCGCGCCGTCCTGTGGCGCGACTCCTTCAGCCAGGCGGCCTTCATCCGGACCCTGCACACCATCGCGGACGGCGGCGGAAGCCTCCCGCCCACCCTCCAGGGCACCCTGATGGAACAGGTCCGCTGGGCCCAACGCGAACTCCTCGCCCCCCGGGGCCTCACGGCATCCGGCATCAGCCCCCGCGAGGTCGACGTGCTCCGCCTGGTGGCCGAAGGCACGGAACTCGCCGATATAGCGACGAAGCTCTCCTACTCGGAACGCACCGTCAAATACATCCTCTACGGCGTAATGAAGCGCCTACACCTGAAAAACCGCGCCCACGCGGTCTCCTACGCAATCCGAGCGGGCATCATCTGACCCACCACGGGGCCGTTCACACTGTGGAGCCCCCTGTCGGATTCGAACCGACGACCTACGCATTACAAGTGCGTTGCTCTGGCCATCTGAGCTAAGGAGGCGGGGCCCGCGCACGGGCGGGCCGGTGCGTGCACGCATGCACGCCCGTGCAGTGTACCCACGTCACAGCGGGCCCCTGTCGAAAATTTCCTCGAACTTCATCGCTCTCGGAGTACTGACAGAACGTGTGAACGCGAGGTAGCGTCCTGAACCAGTCCGCTCATGTGGACTACACCACTACGGACCGTTCCGTAGTGGTCACACCACCTTTACAACGGATCGTCCGGCACGTTCCTGCCGGTGAAGGGGGCCTACGAACCATGGCCACTGTCTCGTTCAACAAGGCGACCCGCATTTACCCGGGTGGCGACAAGCCCGCCGTCGACCAGCTCGAGCTCGACGTCGCGGATGGCGAGTTCCTCGTCCTCGTCGGTCCCTCCGGCTGCGGAAAGTCCACCTCCCTGCGGATGCT
The DNA here is from genome assembly GCF_001418655.1 of Streptomyces phaeochromogenes. Lineage (GTDB taxonomy): Bacteria > Actinomycetota > Actinomycetes > Streptomycetales > Streptomycetaceae > Streptomyces > Streptomyces phaeochromogenes. Next base: position 12,460 of record NZ_LIQZ01000098.1, read on the forward strand.
CGCGGGTCTCGAGGACGTGAACGCCGGCTCGATCCACATCGGTGACCGCGACGTCACGCACCTGCCGCCCAAGGACCGGGACATCGCCATGGTGTTCCAGAACTACGCGCTGTACCCGCACATGACGGTCGCCGACAACATGGGCTTCGCGCTCAAGATCGCCGGCATCAACAAGGCCGAGATCCGCCAGAAGGTCGAGGACGCGGCGAAGATCCTCGACCTCACCGACTACCTGGCCCGCAAGCCGAAGGCCCTCTCCGGTGGTCAGCGCCAGCGTGTCGCGATGGGTCGCGCCATCGTGCGTGAGCCCCAGGTCTTCCTCATGGACGAGCCGCTGTCGAACCTCGACGCCAAGCTCCGCGTCTCCACCCGTACGCAGATCGCGTCGCTGCAGCGCCGCCTCGGCATCACCACGGTGTACGTCACCCACGACCAGGTCGAGGCCATGACCATGGGCGACCGGGTGGCCGTGCTGAAGGACGGTCTGCTCCAGCAGGTCGACTCGCCGCGCAACATGTACGACCGCCCGGCGAACCTCTTCGTCGCCGGCTTCATCGGCTCCCCGGCGATGAACCTCGTCGAGGTCCCGATCACCGACGGCGGCGTGAAGTTCGGCAACAGCGTGGTGCCCGTCAACCGCGAGGCCCTCAAGACCGCCGCCGACAAGGGTGACACCACGGTCACCGTCGGTGTCCGTCCGGAGCACTTCGACATCGTCGAGCACAACGGCGCCGCTGCCGCCTCCCTGTCGAAGGACACCGAGGACGCCCCGGCCGGCCTCGCCGTCACCGTGAATGTCGTCGAGGAACTCGGCGCCGACGGCTACGTCTACGGCAGCGCCAAGGTCGACGGCGACCTCAAGGACCTGGTCGTCCGCGTCAGCGGCCGTGCCGTCCCGGAGAAGGGCGCCACGCTGCACGTCGTGCCGCGTCCGGGCGAGACCCACGTGTTCTCGACGTCCACGGGCGAGCGCCTCTCCGACTGACCGAGTCGGCCGGGCCCGACCCGGCCGATCCCGGAGAATTCACCCAGGTTGACGAAGAAGGCCCCGCAGGCTGCTGCGGGGCCTTCTTCGTTGTCGACAAATACCCCGGCAGAACGGGCATTTCGATACCCGTACGTCAACATCAAACTCGAAAACGACGGTTTACCCGTCCCCCGAATTGATTACTAAATGTCGCCAAATCATCACCCCGCGCTACCCTCACTCGCGTGAAGCACTCCACTAACCACTCGACGCGACACGGCCGTGGTCCCGCCGGCCGACCGACACGGCACGGCCGCGGTCCGGCCCGCCGGATCGGCCGTACTCTCGCCCTCGTTCTGCCCGTCGTCCTGGTGCTCTCCGGGACGCTCGCGGTCACCCGAGTCAACTGGTCGGGAAACAGCTCCTCGACGTCGGTGCTCGCCGCATCCGCCGAGGACGTCTCCCGACGCGCCCCGTCCCGCGCCCCGCAGGACGTGCTGCGCGACAAACTCCTCCTCGAACTCCAGGAGAAGAACCCGGGCGTGGCCCTCACCCACCTCCAGGAGGCGGTGAACGGCCGTCCGTCGCTCGCCAGCCACTGCGCGTCCATCGCCCGCGCCCTGGGCCGCGCCGCGGTCCGCGCCTACGGCCCCACCCGAGCCCAGTCGTTCGCCCGCCCGGTCTGCGACACATCCTTCGCCACGGGCGTGGCAGCCCAGCACACCTGAGGCGCCAGGAGGGCCCGCGTCCCGGCAGGCCCGCGCCCCCAAGGGGCGCGGGGAACTGCGCGCTCGACCCTCACCGGCCCGCAGTTCCCCACCCCACGCACCCCGTAGTCGCCCATCCGCACATCCCGCGGGGCGCCACGTACAGTTCGGGTCATGACCGATCCGAACGCCGCGTCGCGCCCCGTTCAAGCCGTCGTCCTGGCCGGCGGCCAGGGCTCCCGGCTGCGTCCCTACACCGACGACCGTCCCAAGCCGATGGTCGAGATTCCCGGCACCGGGACCCCGATCATCGGCCACCAGCTGGCCTGGCTCGCCGAGGAGGGCGTCACCGACGTCGTCGTCTCGTGCGGCCATCTCGCCGAGGTGCTCCAGCAGTGGCTGGACTCGGCCGACCTGCCCGTCTCCGTGACCACCGTGGTCGAGACGGAGCCCCTGGGCCGCGGCGGCGGCCTCAAGTTCGCCGCCAAGCACCTGCCCCACCCGGACCGCCCCTGGTACGCGACGAACGGCGACATCTGGACCCGTTTCTCGCTCCGTGAGATGGCGGACTTCCACACCGAGCGCGACGCGGTGGCCACCCTCGCGCTGGCCCGCCCCCGCATCCCGTGGGGCGCCGTCGAGACCGACGACTTCGGCCACATCACGGACTTCATCGAGTCCCCGCCGACCGCGTACGGCATCAACGCGGGTGTGTACGTCTTCTCCCCCGAGTTCGCCGCCCTGCTGCCCGACCTCGGCGACCACGAGCGCTCCACGTTCCCCCGCCTGGCCCGCGAACGCCGCCTGGCCGGCTACCCGATCCCGCAGGGCGCCTACTGGCGCGCCATCGACACCGCCAAGGACCTCACAGAGGCCGCCAAGGAGCTGGCGGCGCTGGGCCGTTGAGGCAGTTGTCCCGACCCGCAGAAGTCGTGCGTACGACGATGGGGCCCGGCACCTGAGTGGTGCGGGCCCCATCGTCGTACGGTCCTTCGCCGCC
>NZ_LIQZ01000099.1 GCF_001418655.1 Streptomyces phaeochromogenes
GACAGCCGCATTCCTCCCCTCCCTCCGTCCGAGTGGCCCCCGGTCCTGCGGTCGCTCCTCGCGGACTCCCAGGCGGACGGTCCCGGCCGGGAGAACCTGTTCGGCACCCTCGCCCACCACCCGGCACTGGCTCACGCCTGGCTCTCCCTCGCGCGCGTACTCACCCACGAGGGAACACTCGGCCACCGCCGACGCGAGCTGGTCGTCCTGCGCACCGCGCACCGGCTCGACGCGGCGTACGTGTACGAGCGGCACCGCACACCGGCCGCGCAGGCAGGGCTGACGGCGGAGGAGATCGCGGCCACGGCGGCCGACCCGCAGACCCATCCCTGGGCGCCGGAGGAACTCGTACTCCTCCAGGCATGCGACCTGCTCGCCGCGAACGCGCCTGTCTCCGACGGACTTTGGGACGGGCTGGCCCGGGCGCTGCGTCCGGAGCAACTGGTCGAACTGCTGGTCCTGACGGGCCAGACCGCCACGATGTGCACGGCCCTGAACGTCCTGCGCACGCCCTCCGACGCCACATCCTCCGACGCCACATCCTCTGACTCCGCGGTCCGGCAGCGGCGACACCTCACCGTGAGCCTGGACAGGGAACGCTGCTGCAGCGCGGGCCAGTGTGTCGGTGCGGCGCCGGAGGTGTTCGAGCAGAGCGAGAGCGATGGACGCGTCGTGCTGCTCGTCCCGGAGCCGGACCAGCAGCACGCGGCCGATGTGCGCCTGGCCGCGGACCTGTGCCCCAGCGGCGCAATCACTCTCGTAGACACCCCCTGAACGCCACCAGGAGACAGCGCAGTCGATGACGACCACCGAGTCCCCCACGTCCACGCTCACGCCCACGACCACGCCAAGGGAGGCGGTCAACCTCCCGTCTCCCTACGGGAGTTGCCCGTTCGACCCGCCTCCCGCCTACGTGGCCGCCGCTCGCGAGGGAGCTGTCACCCGTGCCGTACTGCCGGACGGGACGGCGGCCTGGCTCGTGACCGGCTACGAAGAGGTACGGGCGGTCCTGGCGGACCCCAGGTTCAGCGCCGACGCCCGGACCCCCGGATTCCCGTTCCTCTCTCCCGGACAGCGTGAACTGGCCACCGCCAAGCCCAGCTTCATCCGCATGGACGACCCCGAACACGCCCGGCTGCGCCGCATGGTGACCAAGGACTTCCTGGTCAAACGGATCGAGGAACTGCGCCCCGGTATCCAGGACATCGTCGACAGGGCGGTGGACCGCATGACCGAGGGCCGCACGTCGGCGGACCTGGTGGCCGACTTCGCCCTCCCCGTCCCGTCGCTGGTCATCTGCCTGATGCTCGGGGTGCCGTACGAGGACCACGACCTGTTCCAGTCGCTCAGCCGTACGCTCCTGGACAACAACTCGACACGGCAGCAGGCCGAAGAGGCCCACGCCCGTTTGATGGGCTACCTGGCCGAACTGGCCGAACGCAAACGCCGCCACCCCGAGGACGACATCCTCAGCCGCCTCGCGGCACGCGACGACCTGACCGCCCAGGAAACGGCATCACTGGGCTTCCTGCTCCTGGTCACCGGCCACGAGAGCACGGCGAACATGACGGCCATCAGCGTGCTGGCCCTACTGCGCCACCCCGACCAGACGGCCCGCCTCCGCGCCGACCCCGGCCTGATCCGCGGAGCCGTCGAGGAACTCCTCCGCCATCTCACGATCATCCACCTAGGCCTGGGCCGCGCGGCCACGGAGCCCGTGACACTGGCCGGCGTGACGATCCCCGCCGGCGCCGGCGTCATCTGCATGCTCTCCACCGCCAACCGAGAGGAGCACCTGTTCACGGCTGCCAACGGCACCGCTCCAACGGCCCTCGACGTCACCCGAGACGCCCGCCGCCATGTCGCCTTCGGCTACGGAACCCACCAGTGCCTGGGCCAGACCCTGGCCCGGGTCGAACTCCAGATCATCCTCACCACCCTGCTCCACCGCCTGCCCTCACTTCGGCTCGCGGTGCCCCCGACCCAACTCACGTACAACCAGAACAACATCGTTTATGGGCTTCGGGCTTTGCCGGTGGCTTGGTAGGGCCTTGGCCGGCGCATTCGGCTGGGCTGCGGGCAGACCGAGCATCACCCGGTCGGAGTTCTGCGTCTGCCCTGTTGAACAGCCGGGATACGAGGCGATGGCCAGAAACGATCTTGATACGGCTGTGGCCGCCGGGCTTGAATTGGGCGTTCTCGCCGGACGAAGGATTGGAAGTCATGCGTCTGTCCCTGAAGGTCGCAGCTGTCGCCGTATCCACCCTTGGTGCGATGGGGGCCATGATCGGTCCTGTCAGCGCCGCATCCGCGACCGAGGTTGCCGAGAAAGCTTCCGTGACCGCGGCCAGCTGCTACGCCTACAACCGGTCCGGAACGACGCTGAACGTGCGGAGCGGAGCCGGCACCAGTTACTCGGTCGTGGGGACCATCGCCGCCGGTGGCCGTCTTCCCTGCGGGAGCCTCGGGGAGGGCTCCGCGAACGGTCAGACCTACACCGCTTGCGGTGGAACGGACAATGACTGGAAGACGGTTCGGATCAACGGCCGCGACGGTTGGGTTGCGGCGGAATGCGTGGCGCTGGGCGCCTGATCGTGCTCCGCAGCCGCGGTGCGGGTTGCGGTGCGCCGCCTGCCAGCGAGTCGCCATCGAGCTGGTCGACGTGATCAGACGCCATCCTGCAGCACCCCGGTCGTACTCGGTTGCCTCGAAGCTGAGTCGATACGTGATCCGCACGGTCGGAACTCCTTGCGCTTGAAGGAGTGAGACTGGAAGATCACTCAGGATTTGACCAGGTTCTTCAACTTGACCAGGTTCTTCAAAGGGGGGGCATGTACGACAGATATCGCGCCGCGTTTGTGGGGTTAGGCGCCGTCGCGCTCGTGTTCACACTCGGTACGCTCCCTGGCGCCGCCTACGCGGTCGGCCAGGGGAACGAAGCCCGGGCCGAAGAGACGTCGCCGAGTCGGGAGGGCTACTGGCCCTTGGAGGAGGCGCCCGGCGGAACCGCTCCCAATGTGGAGCCCGAGGGCCTGCCGCTGACGTTGAACGGCGATGCGTGGATCTACCGCAACGAGGACATCTTCGGAGATGCCGCACTGGTTGGTCTGGGCGATCTCAGGCTTGACGGCGACGGTGACTGGGCGGCGACATCCGCGGCACCGGTCGGTGGGGACGGGAGCTTCACTCTCGCCGCCCGCGCTCGCTTGGCCGCAGCCGACGACAGGACACAGACCGTCCTGTCACTCCCGGGCTCCAACGCCGACCGCATCGCGATCCGGTACCAGGCGGCAAGCGGGGAATGGGAAGTCGTGGTGTCCACCGAGGACAAGGCGAATGCTTCGCAGGTGGTCATCTCCGACGAGCAGGATTTGCCCGGTGAAGGTCCCTACGGCGTGAGCGACCACTTGGCCGTCGTATTCGACGCCCCTGCCCATGAGCTTCGCTTTTATGTGAACGGGCAGCTGACCATCAAGTCGACTGCCGTGGACACGACCTCCTGGACGGCCTCGGGCGGTCTTCAGGTGGGCCGCTCGGCGATCCGCGGTGAGTACTTCCAGGGCACCGTGGACGAGGTGCGGGCCTACTCCGGTGCTGCGAACCAGACAATGATCAGCCAGATGGCCTCCCTGACGGGACTCCCTGACCTCTGAGATCCAGGTGGGCCGGCCGGATCCATAGGTCGTGAAGCCCACCCGAGATACCTGGCTCTACCGGGGACTGGTGAGTCGAGTCTCCCCACTTCGGGAGCGGCAGCCCGTGCGCCTGGTGGCCTCCATCGGCTGCCGCCGACCGCTGCGGCTCGCTGATACCAAAGGCCCCGGACCATGATCGGTCCGGGGCCTTTGGTTTGGGTGCCCCGGCATGATTCGAACCTGCGACACCAGTGGCATCTCCCGGCTTCCATTTGACTAACGAGCATGTTGCTAACATTGATGTTAGTCCCTGCGTTGTTTATTAGGCCTGGAAGGCAACGGCATGGCAGATTTCGTGGGCAGGCGGCACGAGCTCGAGGTGCTGGATCGCGAGCTGGGCAAGGTGACGGCCGGGGTCGGTGGGGAGCGGCCCGGGCGGTGCGTGATGCTTCGAGGGCGCCGCCGGGTGGGCAAGTCGCGCTTGGTGGAGCGATTCGCCGAGAGGTCCGGTGCGCCGTTCCTCTTCTACGCGGCCACAGGGGCGTCGTCGGGGGTGGATCTGGAGCGGCTCAGCCAGGATGCGCAGTCATCCAGCCTTCCGCTGGCGAATCTACTGTCGGCGGCCCGCCCGGCGAGTTGGGACGCCGCCTTCGACGTACTGGCGGCGGCACTGCCGCACGACCGGGCGAGCGTGGTGGTCATGGATGAGGTGCCCTATCTGATGGACGCGGAGGGCGCCTTCGAGGGCGTACTTCAGCGGGCCTGGGACCGAGTGCTCGAGACGAAACCGGTTCTGCTGGTTCTCATCGGCTCCGACCTGTCGATGATGGAGGCGCTGAACGACTATGGACGCCCGTTCCACCAGCGCGGACGGGAGATGGTGCTGGGTCCGCTCAACCCGGCGGAGGTGGGCGAGATGCTGGGCCTCGACCCCGCCTCGGCTTTTGATGCGGCCTTGATCACCGGTGGATTGCCGCTGATCTGCGCAGAGTGGACGCACGGCGCCGGGATGTGGGAGTTCCTGCAGGCGGCACTCAGCGATCCGGTCTCGGCCTTGCTGGTGTCGGCGGAGCGCTCGCTCGCCGCGGAGTTCCCCCAGCAGGTCCAGGCCCGCACCGTCCTCTCGGCGATCGGCAGCGGTGAGCGGACATTCACCAATATTGCCCGCGCCGCCGGCGGGATCGGGGCGACCCCGCTACAGCGGTCGCTGACGATACTCACGGACAAGCGGGTGATCGCGGCGGAGCTTCCCGTGTCGACGCGACCTTCGAAGGACCGTCGCTACCGGGTCGCGGATCCGTACCTCCGTTTCTGGCTGAAGCTTCTGGGCCCGGCGATGGAGGAGATCGAGCGGGGCCGGGGCGACCTGACGCTGCGGCGCATCCGCGAGAACTGGACCAGCTGGCGCGGCAGGGCCGTTGAACCTCTGGTGCGCGAGGCGCTGGCACGGCTGCTGCCCGACGCGAACCTGCCCGCCGCCCCCGCCATCGGCGGCTACTGGACCCGTACCAACGACGTGGAGATCGACGTCGTGGGAGCGGACCGCGCGCCGATCGCCAAGGAGCTGTTGTTCGTCGGCTCGGTGAAGTGGCTGGAGAACTCCCCGTTCGACCGGCATGATCTCGCGGCGCTGCACCGACACCGCGCCGCGCTCACGCCGGCTCCCGTGCCAGTGATCGCGCTCTCGCGCAGCGGGACCGACTGCGCGGGGCTCGACGCCGCGTACGGCCCGGCGGAACTCCTCGCGGCGTGGTCCTCCTGACCATGCAGGAACACGCGTGGGTGTCAGGTGTTCATGGCCTGTCGCCCCAACTCGGGTCGGTCGAGACTCGGGTCGGTCGAGCCTCCGGCCCACCGCGACGGTGACGTCCTCCCGCTCACGCAAACGGCCCCGGATGACGAGTCCGAGGCCGAGAAGTGCCTCCCTGGGCGAGAAACCCCAGGTCGGCGACTACTGCGTTGTGCCCCCGGCAGGATTCGAACCTGCGACACCCGCTTTAGGAGTTCGATCCGACGCCATCAGTGGGCGGCTCCCGCACGGCTTGCGCTGACACCTACGGCTGCCCGGAGCCGCTGGCGTCCGGTGCTGTTGATGTCAGTTCTGGATGTCAGGTGCCTCGCCTTGTTCGACTACGGGCGACGGTAGACGGCAGGGTCGGTTCCGGATGCCGGGGCCCGGGACAAATCCAGATAACACGGATAGTCGGGGTCGCCCACCTCCATGGATACGAACTGATCAACGTCGTGCTTAGCGAAGCGATGGAGGTACTGCAAGAAGAGTTCCAGCTCATCGCCAGAGAGAGGTTCGTCGTGTCGGTCGTTTCGCACGCCCTAACCCTACGGCTGGCCTGGGTGACATGGCCGCTTCGTGCTGAAGCAACTCGGGGCGCTGGCTGTCCTAGGGCTGCTGTGTCTGTCACCTGGATTGATGGTCTTAGAGGCCGCGTAGCGCCTCGTATAGGTCTCCGTAGGCGGTCCAACAGTCGATGCTGCCGTCGTCGTACAGGCTGCCCATGTACCAGTCATCGTCATCGATGGGCTTCACGAGGCACAGGCCGTGGAAACCAAGAACGATCTCTGGATGCAAAATTTCGTGGGCTCCAGGGCCAGCCACCCATTTGACCGCCCGGTCGGAGTTCAGGACGACAGCTTCTTGATCCCCGGACACGTCACGGATCTGCTGGAGGGTCCATCGCGAGGGCAACGGGGCGTCTGTCACTCCCAGATGGTCTCACCAGCCATCGTGCATCACCGCTTTAGGAGCGAGGTGGGGCGATCATGTGTCTGACCTGCTGATTCTCTACGCTGGGCGAGGTGCGGTCCGGCGGTCTCCTTCTTACCCCGAGTCCCCGTGAGTCCCCGTCCGTTCTGGCACGAGAGTGGCACGGCCCGAGGACCGTGCCACAGCTCCTCGATGCGAACTACGGGCACGAAGTCCGCTGAGGTCGCCCGACCTGGTCACGAGGGTGGCAACGGTTCGGGACAGTCGCCTGCGGTTACCACGGTTGCTGTACTTCTCTGCGGTACGGCAGCCGGTGTATCCCCCGCTCGATAGGTCAGCTCGGGTGCGAGCGAGTGATCACCTGCTGGAAGTTCAGCTTGGGCTGCAGGGCCTTCACCATCGCCCGCTGGAGATCCAGCTTGGGCTGCAGGGCTTCCGCGATGATCCGCTGGAAGTCCACCTTCGGCTGCAGGGCTTCCGCCATCACCCGCTGGAGATCAAGCCTCGGCTGCAGGGCCTTCACCATCGCCCGCTGGAGATCCAGCTTCGGTTGCAGGGCTTCCGCGATGATCCGCTGGAAGTCCACCTTCGGCTGCAGGGCCTTCACCATCGCCCGCTGGAGATCCAGCTTGGGCTGCAGGGCTTCCGCGATGATCCGCTGGAAGTCCAGCCTCGGCTGCAGGGCTTCCGCCATCGCCCGCTGGAGATCAAGCCTGGGTCCGATCGAGCCGAAGAGAATCGGCTGCTCGTCTGCCGCCGGCGCAGTCATCTGCGCCAATGCGACGCTGTACGGGATGTCTTCGGAGCGGGCGCGCTTCCTAGCCCTCTTCTGCGCTGTGCTCTGCTTCTTAGGCACGGCACTTTCCTTCCCACGGGCCCCATGCATCCGTCAGACGTTTGCCGTGTCCGAACAGGATCGAAGAGCACGGGCCCCGAGAGACCTTGGCCGTCGTAGCCATTCGCGGCATGGGCGCGTGGCAGCGGCTCGGGCGGTGCGTGTCCAGCCCTGCAACGATCAACGCATGACGCGCCATTAGTTGTCAAGCCCCACAGGGATTTGACAGTTCCTCAACCCAACCACTTGGTGAGCCTGCCCACAGGTCGGGGGAGAGAGTTTGAGGTCTGGTGATCTGCGGGGCGAGAGCATGAAAGGGGGCCATTAAACTTGACCCAATGGAGAGGGCTAGTTGCCCTCACCGTACGGAGTAGGCACTCGGCCCCCTTTCTTGCTCTCGGAGGGGCCCCGCAGGTCAGCAGACCTTAAAGTCTCGGAGCGACCGCCCCAGCCCCCTCCGATCCCGCCCCCTCACTGCCCGCAGCATCCGGCAGACCTCAGCCGTGGCGTACCTGCTTTTTGATCCCAAAGCGTCGGTTGGTCCTGTGGCGGATCATGCGTGCTGGCCATGCGGCAGTGCCTGCCCAAGGTGGGGCCTGGTGCTCGTGGATGGGCGGGGAATCAGGATCGTTCCGGTGCATCGGCCCTGGTGTGCCAGAGCGTGCAACGGGGCCACCCCGGGGCAACCTTGGGTGGCGCGGGGCCGGGGGCCGGGGCGCGCGGGCCGAAGGCAGGAGCGAAGCCCCGAGCCCCCGAGCCCGGCGCCGGCCCGCAATGCGGGCCGGTGGGGTGTGAGACCCGTAAGCGGCGGCTAGGAAGCCGGGAGGCCAGCGCAACCGGATGCCGAAGGCAAGAGCCCCCCGTCATGGTCCCGTGGTGCTGTGGGCCATGTGCCGAGGGGCTGTGGTGCTCCCGTTGTGGTCGGTGGAGCGTGTGGGAGCTGAGGGCTTCCATGGTGGTGCGGTGGTGCTCTGTCATCTCATAGTGCGCCACGGCTGAGGTCTGCCGGATGCTGCGGGCAGCGACCCGGCGGGAGTTCCCTCCCCACCCGAAGGGTGGGGCTTGATGAGGTAGAGAAACCTGTAACAGGTCAGCTCACGCCGCAGCGGTCGGCAAGATCCCGAAGTGTCTCGGGCACGCGGCGGCCCGCCAGTTGGATGAGATCGCGAATGACTTCGCGGGCTGAGTGGTGATCGCGAATCTGTTCCGGTGCGAGGGTCTCAGCCTCCAAGAGTGCTGCGGTTGCCTCGCCAACGTGTCGGCGTTGCGCATGCGCCCGTGCCACATCGAGCAGGAAGCGTGATTGGCGCTCGGCTGAGAGGCCACCAGCGTCGACTTCTGCCGCAGTCTCCAAGGCCAGTCCTGCATCCCCCAGCTCCACGGCCGTGCTCACCGAGTGGAGTTTGACGTTTGTAGGGCCGAACTCGGTGTCGAAGTCGTTCCGGTCCTCGCCCAAACGCGCGGCGAGTTCCCTCGCTCGGTTGAGGTGAGCATGCGTTTCAGACCGGTTGCCCTCGCGCGCATTGATCACGGCTAGCACAAGGTTCATGGCGCCGAGAAGGGACAGCTCCTCTGCAGGGCAGGCGGGATTCTCCGCCCGTGGGCCCAAGACTTCGACTGCTGATCTCGCGGCCTGTTCAGCCTGGTCCATGTGCTGCTGGCGCATGAACGCATGAGCCATGCGAAAGAGGCTGGCCACTACCTCAAGAGGCTGGCCGGCCATCTCGGCTGCCTGCAAGGCCCGGTCTGCGGCTACCCATGCAGCATCAGCCTGATCCTGCCGAGTAAAGCTCGCTGCCGCTGCCTGGTAACTGCGGGCTCTCAATGAGTGCAGCTCGACTCGATCCGCCGCCGGCGCGTGGCGTACTGCAACTTCGATGTCGGGGAGCAACTTGACGAGATGGTCACTCAAGGCTGCAAAGCTCGATGCGTGCACGTACTCCCACGCCTGGTCGACGAGTTGGCGAAACTCGGCAAGGGCGGGCGTAGGGGAACTCGGTCCGAGATCGAACAGGCTGCCCAAGGCAGGGTGGCCCGTGAGGGCGACGCGCAGGCCGTCGAGGTCATTGCTTTCGGGTGCCGGCGTCTCGTCCACATGGTCCGCCGGAGACGGGGGCGCGTCGGGCCGAACGTCTCTCACCGATGCGCCCAGTGCATCAGCGAGCGCCTGAAGGATTGCCAGACGCTCAACGGGTTGGACTCCGCGTTCGACCTGGGAAACCCAGCTTTCGGACCGGCCCATGGCGGTAGCGAGGTCGGCTTGCGACATGCCTGCCGTCCGCCTAAGTTCCTTGATCCGCTGACCGGTTGTAGGCAGTTGGGTACTCACTTCGTGGCTCCGTGTGGGTACTTCCCTGCGTATGGCTCAAGCCAGTCCACATCGGTCTTCTCGACGTACCGGGTTCGCTCGCTGAGGAATCGAACCGTGTGCGGCTGACGCTCATGCTCGTCGAACGCTGCTCGATCGGCGTAGATCTCGAAGAAGATCCGCTCATCAGGAGCTCCCTCGACCTTGTGGCAGGCGTAGACCAGGGTCCCTGGCTCGTTCGCCCGGATTCCCGCTTCGGTCTCCTTCACCAGCGTGTCAAAAGCGTCGCCCATACCCTCACGCAGGGTGAATCGGACGAAGAGTGCGAAATTTCCCATAACTCCTCCTTCTCTCCCTCGCTAGTCTCGCAGACTCAGAGTTTTGCTGCTAGTCGCAGCTTTTCTGTTGACCCGCAGAAAAACTGCGAGTAGCTTCGGAAGAGTCGGAGAACAGCGCACCCCGGACTGCGTGCCATCCGCCAAGATCACAACGCAGCCCGGGGCTCATCCCACAAGGGGAGAACTCCATAATGCCGTCCTTCAAGATTGACCTTTCGACCGCGATCGTGATCGTGGCGACTGCCCCTGAGGCGAAGCTCGTCGACAAGCGCACGGGTGAGCGGGCCGTGGACCGGGACACCGGTGCGGGCCTGTCCACGGTGGGCCTGGTCATCTCCGACGAGGGAGAGGGCAACCTCTACAAGGTCACCGTTCCGGAGACCGGTTACCCCGAGGGTCTCCAGCCGGGTGCGATCGTGCGCGTGGTCGGCCTCAAGGCCCGTGACTGGGAGAACGAGTTCAACGGCCAGAAGCGCCACGGCATCTCGTTCCGCGCGGTCGCGATCACCCCGGCGGCCTGATCATGACCGACCTGACGATGTGGCTGGAGGCGACCGGTGCCTTAGCGGGTGCCGGTGGTCTCGGCTACGCGAAGGTACGCGCTCCTCGCGTGTACTGGTCGCTGGTCGGGATGCCGGTCACGTGGGGCCGGTTCACCTGGACGTATCGGTCCACGATGGAGGTGTGCGGTCTGACGGTGCAGCCGTCCGGCATGCGTGCCTTCATGACCCGCAACCTGGCTCGCCGTGAGGTGCGCCCGGTGGCTGCGAAGGTCCGTAGGGTCCGGGGGACCTCGACCGGTCTGCGGGTCACCCTGCGTCTGCCCGCCGGCCTGGAGCCTGCCGACATCGCCGCCTCCTCCGAGCGCCTCCGCCATGCCTGGGGAGTCCGCTCGGTCACCGTGGCAGAGACCAAGCCCGGGTATGTCGAACTACGGATGACCGGCTACGACGTCCTGGCGCGGGTCAAGATGCCGCGCAAGGCTCAGCCTCGTGACCTGGTCGTTCCGGTGGCACTGCGCGAGGACGGTTCAGTCTTCGAGCGGGACTACCGCAAGGTCCCCATGGCCCTGACGCTGGGCGCGACGCTGTCCGGCAAGTCCGTCTATCAGCGCAACCTGATCAAGGGACTGGCTCAGTTGCCGGTGGGCCTGATCGGGATCGACTGCAAGCGTGGTGTCGAGCATGGCCGTTACGCGCCCCGGCTGTCGGCGTTGGCGACCACTGCGGACATCGCCGGGCAGTTGATCGATGCGCTGGTCACGGAGATGGAAGACCGCTTCGATCTGTTGGCCCTGTACGGGGTCTCGGACCTGTGGGAGCTGCCGGAGCACCTGCGGCCGGTACCGCTGGTCGTACTGATCGACGAGGTGGCAGAGCTGTTCCTGGTCACCTCGAAGAAGGATGAGCCGGCCCGCGACCGCACGGTCATGCAGCTCGTGCGACTGGGGCAGATGGCCCGTGCGATCGGCATCTATCTGGAGGTGTGCGGACAGCGATTCGGCTCCGACCTTGGCAAGGGCGCCACCGCGCTGCGTGCCCAGCTCACCGGCCGTGTGGTGCACCGCGTCAACGACAAGCAGACCGCCGACATGGGCTTGGGCGACATCGCCCCGGACGCGGTGGTCGCGGTGACCGCGATCGCTCCGGACCGCCCCGGGGTCGCGGTGGCCGGTGACACCTCCGGCGGCTGGTCCCGTATCCGCACCCCCGAGACCACCCCGGACGAAGTAGCAGCCGTGTGCCGCGACTTCGCGCACCTCACCCCGGACCCGCCGTTCCTGGCACCGTTCCGACCCATCAGCCGGACCGTGCCGCCGATGCCGGCCGCACCGCCGCGAGTGATCCCGCAGCAAACCCCCTGATCCTCGCCCCACCCACCGCACGTGCGCCAAGTCCCTACCCCAGCCATGCCGAAATCCGAAAGGAGATCACTCATGGCCCGCAAGACCGCCAAGCCCTCTGCCAAACCGTGCTCGCCCTGCGGTGGCACCGGCGAGGTCTCCCGGACCGTCCGCGTCGGCCGCAAACAACGGCCCGTGGGACAGCAGACCGGCATCTGCCTGAACTGCCTGGGCTCCGGCGAACTCCCCGCCGACGACGACTGAAACCCGCCCGGGACCGGGCGGCTGGACACCTTCCCCGCCCCGTCCCGGCCCAACTCCCTGCGAACGGAGGTGAAGACCCGTGACCCGCACCACGCGCGTGGACGTCGTCCTGATCGTCCTGGCCCTGATCGCCGGTTCACTGTCCTTCGCTCATCTGCACGACCTTGCCGAAGCGGCCGGACAGACCGGTTGGAAGGCCTGGGCCTACCCCGTCTCTGTTGATCTGCTTCTGGTCGCCGTGCTGCGCCGGCTGCGCATCGACCAGTCGGCATCGGCCTGGTTCTGGTTCCTGATCGCCCTGGTCGCCTCGCTCGGCGCCAACATCGCCACCGCCGGGGTCCTCGACCTGGAACACGTCCCGGCCTGGCTGCGGATCCTCGTCGCGGGCTGGCCTGCACTCGCCTTCCTCGGCGGCACCCTGCTCGCTCACCAGCCGACCCCCGCGCCGGACTCGCATCCGATTCCTGAGCCCTCGCGAACCGTGGTCGCGGTCGACCGCCCGGCAGTGCCCGACCCCGAACCGCAGAGCACCGCTCCTGAGCCCGTTCCGGCCCTGCCGGAAGCCGCTCCGGCCGTGAGCGTCCCTCCGGCGCTGGTCGACCACGCGCGCAAGGTCGCTGCCGAGCACCACGCCCGTACCGGGACGGACATCGACACAGCCACGCTCCGCGCCCGTCTCAGCATCCCGGAAGACCTCGCCGGCGCGATCGCTGCCCAACTCGCCTGACAGACAAGGAGGTTCAACCCGTGCGCCCGAACCGCTTCTACGACGTGATCCGCATCGGACCGGTCAAGGTCGGCACCTTCAACAGCGGCCGTGGCCAGACCCGGCACACCGCCGCGTGCACCTCCCCGGGCTGTGGCTTCTCGACCGAGCACGGCAACCGGTCGGCCGCTGAACTCGCTGCCCGCACCCACCGCTGCCCGGCCTGAGGAGGACCGACTCATGCAGTTGCCTGATGAGCAGTTCCGCGCCGGCCACATCCCGACCGAGGTGTACCGGCAGATCCCGCCCGGCACCGACCTGCGCAAAGTCGTGATCGTGCAGGAAGCGCCCCGCTCCTACGCCGGGCCCATCTTCCTCGTCCTCGCGAAAACCCTCGGCGCTGTTCTGGTCCTGGTTGTGATCGCCTTCGTGGTCCAGATCATCGCCGCGTCCATCGTCGCGGTCCTGTCGGCGAGCTGCGGTATCGGCTACACGCTCAGCCGTGGCTCCGCCAAAAGCGGCTCCCGCGCCCCTCGCCGACGCTCCACGCCGGTCCGGTCCAAGAGCCGGTACCGCTCCAAGTAACGCCCTCCGGGGCGGCCTCTACCGCCAAGTATCCGCCGCCCCGGAGGGCTCCACCACTTCCCGATCTTTCGACCCGAAAGGGCTCAACCATCATGCCTCAGCACGACTCGAACCTGCCCGTCTGCCGGGACTGCGGCGGCTTCCCCGTCGTCTCGATCGCCATCGGCGCGCGCCACCGCGACGGCTCCCGCGCCCTGCTCCGCGTCGTCTGCCGCGCCTGTGACGGCACCGGTCACACCGTTCCCGCCGCCGACTTCGCGCGCGCCGGGAAGTGACCGCCGTGGCTCTCCTCAACTGGCGCTCGCCCGAGCACTACGACCCCACCGGCGACCAGCCGTGCGTGATCTGCACCAAGCCCACCCCGCTGCGCTCCGACCGGGGCAAGCCGGTCCACAAGGTCTGTGCCGAGGACTGGATCGACCGCCACACGCCGAAGGAGGACGACCAGTGAGCGCCCCTGCGCGGCGGCGCGTGCTGGATCTGTTCTCCTGCGCCGGCGGGGCGGCCATGGGCTACCACCGCGCCGGGTTCGAGGTCGACGGCTGCGACATCGCAGACCGCCCCCGCTACCCCTTCGCCTACCACCGTGGCGACGCGCTCGAATACCTCGCCCACCTGATCGCATCCGGGGACATCGAGCGCTACACCCTCGTGCACGCCTCCCCGCCCTGCCAAGCCGGCTGCGCCCTCACCGTGGGCACCAACCAGTCCCAGGGCTGGGGCGAGGTTCACACCGACATGGTGGCCCCCACACGAGAGCTGCTCGACGCCACCGGCCTGCCGTACGTGATCGAACAGCCCAACGGCAAGGCGGAGATCCGTAAGGACGTCAGCCTGTGCGGCGTGATGTTCGGGCTCGGCGTTTTCCGGCACCGCAACTTCGAACTCGGCCGCTGGTCCACGCCCAAGCCCCGGCACGTCAAGCACGACGGCTACGTACGCGGCTGGCGCCATGGCGTCTACCGCGACGGCCCGTACATCGCCGCGTACGGCGACGGCGGCGGCAAGGCCACCGTGCCGGAGATGCAGACCGCCATGGGCATCACGTGGACCGACGTCCACGAGGAACTCACCGAAGCCATCCCCCCGGCCTACACAAAGTGGATCGGCCACGCCTTCCTGACCATCCGTCAGGAGGTGTTGGTGTGAGCGACACCGCCACCCCGGCGGGTCTCGACCCGGCCACCCTCACCGACGTGCTGAGGGTGGCCGGCGCCGACGACTTCGACCGCTGGGAGGAACAGATCCGCCGCACCGGCGGCTGCTCCGACCCCATCCGCCTCACCGGCGCCACGAAGACGATCGATCCGACGACCAAGACCGTCCTGCACGCGTACACGACCGAACACGAGCCGGGCGGCATGCTCCGCATCGCCTGCGGCAACCGCCGCGCCTCGCGCTGCCCGTCCTGCGCCTGGACCTACGCCGGCGACACCTACCACCTCATCCGCGCCGGACTCGTCGGAGACCCGGCCAAGGGCACCCCGCACACCGTGCGCAATCACCCCCGGGTCTTCGCCACCCTCACCGCCCCCTCGTTCGGACCCGTCCACAACCGCCCGGCGAACCGGCCCTGCCGCTGCGGTGCACGGCACGCCGACGATGCCCGGGAACTCGGCACCCCGCTCGATCCGATGACGTACGACTACGCCGGCGCGGTGCTGTGGAACAACCACGCCTCCGACCTGTGGCGCTACTTCACGATCTACCTCCGCCGCGAGGTCGCCAAGCGGGCCGGCCTCACGCAGAAAGACGCCCGGGAACAGTCCCGGCTGTCGTTCGGGAAGGTCGCGGAGTACCAGAAGCGCGGAGCCGTGCACTTCCACGCGGTGATCCGCTTCGACGGACCGGATGGGCCCGACTCCCCGCCCCCGCACTGGGCAAGCATCGCTTTACTCACCGACGCGATCCACACCGCTGCTGCTCGCGTCGCGGTCGACGTCCCGCCCGCTGGGGATGAGCCGGCCCGCACCCTGCGGTGGGGCACACAGCTCGACGTGCAGCCGATCGGCGCGTTCGGCAACGGCGAAGACCTCACCGAACAGGCCGTCGCCTCCTACGTCGCCAAGTACGCCACCAAAGCCGCCGAGACCACCGGCACCGTCGACCGCCGGATCGGCAACAAGGAAGCACTCGTCCTCCTCGGCGTGCCCGACCATCCTCGCCGGCTGATCGAAGCCTGCTTGGACCTGCACGCCCTCTACCCGGAACGGAAGCTCCGGGACTGGGCTCACATGCTCGGCTTCCGCGGCCACTTCTCCACCAAATCCCGCCGCTACTCGACCACCCTCGGCGCCCTCCGACAGGTCCGCGCCGACTATCGCGCAGCCCAGCAACGCGAAGCGCTCGGCCTGCCCGACCCCGACGACAACCCGGAGGCGACCACCCTCGTGCTCTCCCACTGGACCTATGCCGGCCATGGCTACACCCCCGGTGAATCCTGGTTCGCGGCCAACATCCACAGGGACATCCAACTCAACCGCGAGACCGCGCGCGAAGCCTTGGCCGGTATGTCGGATCTTGAGACGGTGGGGGAGTGGTGACCATGGATCGACTGCTCACCGTGAAGCAGGTCGCCGAAGTGCTCGGCACGGGTGTCCGCTTTCCCCGGCGTCTGATCGAAGAGCGCCGCATCACCTTCGTAAAGGTGGGCCGAAACGTCCGTATCGCGGAAAGCGTGCTGGCTGACTACATCGCGGAGCACACCGTTCAGCCGGTGTCCGTTCGGCCTGGCACGCTGAGGAGGGTTGCCTGATGGCGAACAACCAGGGTAGGCGTCGCCGGTTCGGCTCCGTCCGTCAGCTCAAGTCAGGTCGCTGGCAGGCTCGTTACCGCGATCCGAACACGGGCCAGCTCCGCAGCGCAGAGGAGACGTACGCGACCAAGACAGATGCGGACGTCGCGCTGACTCACATCGAGGCGGACATCACACGTGGTCGGTGGTCCGATCCCGATGCGGGCAAAGTCCACTTCGGTGAGTACGCCACGGCGTGGCTCAAAGATCGCAAGCTGGCTGCCCGTTCGAGGGAGCGGCACGAGTCGGTGATCCGGCTGCATCTGCTGCCGACCTTCGGTGAGCGTCCGCTGTCCTCGATCACGACGGGACAGGTCCGGTCCTGGCGCACGGCGTGCCTCACGCGGACCGGTGAAGCGACCGTGGTCAAGGCGTACCAGATCATGCGCGCGATCCTGAATACGGCCGTTGACGATGAGCTGATCCGCCGCAACCCGTGCCGGATCAAGGGTGCCGACCGCTACGACGTCCCTGAGCGTCCGACCCTCACGGTGGCTGAGGTGTTCGCCGTGGCTGACGCGATCGCGCCGCGCTACCGGCTGCTCGTCCTCCTGGCCGCGTTCACCGGCCTGCGCTTCGGAGAGCTGGCATCGCTGCGCCGGCGGGATGTCGACTCGGAGAATTCCGCGCTCATGGTCCGCCGCTCACAGGCAGAAATGCAGACCGGAGCGCTCTTCGACAAGGCGCCCAAGTCGGATGCAGGGATCCGGCCGGTGGCCTTCCCGACCGAACTCCTGCCGGACGTGAAACGCCACCTCGACGGCTTCGCCGGATCCGGCCGTGATGGTCACGTCTTCCTCGGTCCCCAGGGCGGACGGCTGCGCCGAAGCAACTTCCGGGACGACTGGATCAAGGCGCGGACAACGGCGCGCATCACCGCAGACGTGCACTTCCACGATCTCCGGCACACAGGGAACACCCTCGCCGCGTCGGGGGCGAGCCTGCGTGAGTTGATGACCAGGATGGGTCATAGCACGCCCCGGGCAGCGCTGATTTATCAGCACGTGGTCAGCGGCCGTGACCGTGAGATCGCGGATCACCTCGGCTCGATGATCCGCAAGACGCGGGGCGATGTGGATTCCTAGGCGACTTTGTGGCACGGGCGTGGCACGGCCGTGATCATACGAAAGGGCCAGTTCGAGAGGATCAAGCCTCTGAACTGGCCCTTAGTCGTGTGCCCCCGGCAGGATTCGAACCTGCGACACCCGCTTTAGGAGTCCGTTAGAGGGGTGCCTGTGACGTGCGTCGATGGTCGCACAGGGCTGCTGACCTGCGGGTTTGGGTGATTTGGTATCAGCCCGTATTAGTCCGCATCGGTGTCTCGTGTGTACGGGATGTGTACTGCCAGGGGTGTTGCACGTAAGCACCGCATGTTGTTAACTGGCACCAGCTCCTGATGAAGGAGCGGCCCCAACCCGGTGTGTCACCACCGGCAAGGGGCCTACGGAAACCCTGCTCACACAGGAGAACCGCTATGGCTCAGGTTGCCACATGCAAGCCCACCGCCGACCACGTTCTGAACACCCCGCTTGAGGACCTGCTCGCGGAGTTCGACATCGAGCTGACCTTCTGGGCGGTCGACGAGCCGGACTTCACCGGCGTCGCGGTCGTCAAGCGGGACCAGGTCCGCTTCATCCTCCCCGAGGGCCGTTGCGACGCCGAGCGCGAGATCGTCGTGCGGGCCATGCTCGGCCAGACCTTGCACGTCGACCTTCCCGACCTGCCGGAGCCCTTCCAGCTGTCGGAGTTCGACACCGACGGCAACCCGCACCTCGTCAACCCGAAGCCGCGGGGGGGTCAGGCGTGAGCAACGAGGACGAGCGCGCGCAGAAGTTCGTTGAGCGCCACTTCCCGGTGACCGCCGCGTTCCTCGCCGCCGAGCGCGGCGAGGGCCCGGCCCCGGTGTACGGGCCGACCGGGCTGCAGAACGCCCACGACGACCAGCCCGAGCCGTATGTGACGGTCCGCGTCGACTATCGCGTGTCGCGGTTCGAACTGTTCGCGGCGCTCGCGGCCGGCTACGCCACGTCGAACGAAATGCAGGACCCGGACGGCATGACCGTCCAGCAGATCCGCTACGACGTCGAGGCGCAGCTGTCTCTCATGTCGTGGCGGGACATGGAAGACCTCGTCGAGTCGGTCGCCGGACAGATCGAGCAGGGCGAACACCCGGAGCAGATGCAGGCCCTGAAGCGGGCCATGGACCGGGCGTATCCGGTCGCGCCTGCACCGGTCCGGCCGTCCCGTACCGGAGGCGACACCGTCACGGTCGACACCGTTGACCACGGCCCGGTGACGCTCGATGAGCCGTTCTGGTGCCTCGGTGTGCATCCTGCCGAGGCGTACCGGGAGGACATCGTCCATGAGGGCGAGGAGTCTCCGCTCCTGGTCGACACGGCGTGTCACGGGCAGGTTCGTATCGCGGTCGCCTCGCTGGTGCAGCGGCCGTTCTCGCCCACCGACGCGAGTGTTTCGGTGGCGGTCGAGTTCGACGAGCAGCACGAGTACGACGTGGCCGGCCTCTCCGACCTGGCCGACAACCTCGTCGCCTACGCGGTCGGTCCGCTCCATCAGTTGATCGAGCGTCTCACGCTGCTCGAAGGAGACGAGTCGTGAACGCCACCATCGAGGAGCAGTTCGCCGACATCTACCGCAACTACTACGGGCAGCTGGTCCTGTGGCTGAGGTACCGCCTGCCGGCGAGTCTCAGCAGCCAGGCCGAGGACTTCGCGCAGGAAGCCTGCGTGAGCCTTCTCCAGTACTTGCGCAAGGGCAAGTCGGTGCAGGCTCCGGGCGGTCTGCTGCGGAAGATGGCGCAGCGGAGGGTCTGGGAGCAGCAGGCGTTGCACTCCAGTCAGCATTCGTTCGTCACGGACCTGAACGATCCGGCGTCCGTGGCCCTGGACGGCCTCAAGGCGCACCGGTACGCGGCGGGTGACCCGATGCTGGCGATGATTGCCGCGGAGCTGGAGACCGCGCACGAGCGGATGGAAGAGGCATCCCAGCGGTGGCGGGCGCTTCACCGCAAGGTCTCGTCTCTGCGGCCCCGTGGTGCCCCGTCCACTGACCCGGCGCGGGTCGCGCGGACTGAGGCGCGCATCGTTGATGCCCGTCTGCAGCGCGATGAGGCCCTGGTCGAGTTACAGGAAGCCTGCCGTGTCGTCGGCCAGCTGCGAGGTGAGCTGGAGTGCGCCGGGGGCGGCAGCTGGCGGTCGTGCAGTGGCTGGCCGCCAGCCCGCTACATGGGCGGCAAGCGGCTCGACGGTGTCGCCTCCGACCCGACAGCCAAGCACTGCTCGTTCGGGCACCGACTCGACGACTTGGAGCGGGTGAGCTTCCTCGCGGACGGCACCCGTACCTGCCGCGACTGCTCGAACGCCAAGGGCTCGAAGAAGTCCGCTTCCCTCACCCCTTCTATCTAGGAGACCCCGTGAAGTTCCGTACCGAGACCCGTAGAAAGCCCGTCGAGCACACCGTCGGCGGCATCACGCACACGGTCGACAAGCCGTACCAGGTGCGGACTCCGGTCCTGCCGGCCGACTGGGATTCCCGCGCCATCAAGGCCGCGTCCAGCCTGGTCCTGGCGCTCACCCTGGTCGCCGTCGTCTGGTCGACGATCAGCATCGGCAGCCTGCTGCAGGGCGGATCCGGATATGCGGCAGCGGCCGTGTTCGATGTGTCCTGGGTGACGGTGCTGTTGCTGGAGTGGATGGCCCGCTTCGACCCCGGCAAGCGCGAGTTCGCCCGGAACCTGGGCTTCGTCCTCGTCGGCGTCACCGCGGGCGCCATCTTCTGGCATGGCATGCTGCTCGGCTCCGTCGCCATGGCGGTCGTGGGTGCCGCGGTGTCGGTCATCGCGAAGGCGCTGTGGATGGCGATCTTCAAGCACGTCGAGAAGCCTCTGTCCGACGCCGACCGGCAGTGGGTCGACGCCGAGATCTCCAAGGCGAACGCGAAGCTGGCCGTGGCCGGTGTGCGTCGTCGGGTGGCGGTCGCCGAGGTGCAAGCCCGTGCGGAGATCCTCGCCGCCGAGCGGCTGCTGAACGAGCTGGACGACCAGGCGAACACGGCCGAACAGATCACTGTGGATGTTATCCACGGCGAGAAGGACCTTCCCCCTCTGACCAGCCCGAACAAGGTTCGCGAGCCTGCCGAGCCGCTGCCGTCCATCACCGAGTTGGCCCGCGCACAAGTCACGGCCGGCGCCTCCAACAAGGAAGCCGCCGAGGAGATCCTCCGCGTCCGGCCCGACGCCAAGCCCGAGTCCGTACAGGCGACCGTCCGCCGAGAGGCCCGCCGGATCAACGGCCCATACCTGTAGCCCCGCCCCGGGGGCGGCCACGCAACCGCCAAGAAGCCGGCCACCCCCGGGCCTCCCATCCCTCCGCAGAGAGAAGGAACTCCCAGCATGACGGACATCAGCAGCCGTCCGACCGTCGAGGTAGAGAAGGCACCCGAACCGGTGTCGCTGACCAAGCCCGAACCGGTCGCTGAACAGGCCGAACACAGTTCGGTACGCCCCCGGCGCCGGGTACGCATTGACCACCTTCGCCGGGCCGTCGTCGAGACCCGCAGCAACCCCGCCTACCGGTGGACCGTCCGCCACGGTTCCTATGTCGTGGGCGGTACCCGCATCCTCACCCGACGCACCTGGGACGCCCGCACGACCGCCCGGCACGAGCGCTTCATGCGCATCGCCGAAGCCTCCGGCAACGAGGAGACCGCCCGCGACTGGGAGCAGCGCGCGTACATCTTCCGCATGGCTCGGCACCGCCGCCGGATGGAGCTCCTGCAGCTGGCCATCAACGCCCCGAAGGCCATCGCCATGGGCGCGGCCGGCGGGGCGGGCATCCTGCTGATGCTCGGCATCATGCTGGCGTGGGCGAACCACGACGTCTCCGACGTTCTGACACCCATCCGGACCGTAGTGGAGCTGGTCGGCTGGGCTGCGTTCATCGCAGGCGTCATCTGGGATCCGCTGCTCGCGTCGCTGCCGTTCCTCGCTGTCGCCGGAGTGTGGGCGGTCGGCCGGAACCAGAAGACTGCCCCCACGTGGGCGCTGCCCGTCGACGGTGATGCGCGGGACGTCGTGCCCGACGAGAACGCCATCATGCGCGCTCTGGGCAAGCTCGGCATCCCGCCGCTGAACGCGGCCCTCAAGGAAGGGTGGAAGCCCCGGTGGGTACAGCCGTCGACCCGTTCCGGGAACGGGTGGCACGCGCAGATGCAGCTCCCCGAGGGCGTACCCGTCGAGATGATCGCCGACAAGAAGAAGACCCTCGCGCACAACCTGATGCGCAAGCCGATCGAGGTGTGGCCGACCGAGCCGCGCGACCAGGCCGGCGTACTGGACCTGTGGGTCGCAGACCCCGGCGTCCTCACCAAGCCGGTACCGCCCTGGCCGCTCCTCACGGAGGGAACGACCGACTTCTTCAAGGGTGTGCCCGTCGCGCTCAACGCCCGCGGCGAGCAGGTCATCGCGCGGCTGATGGCTGCGAACTACCTGATCGCCGGAATCATGGGTTCGGGTAAGTCGTCGCTGGTCGTCGCCCTGCTCCTCGGCGCGATGCTTGACCCGCTGGTCGAGATCGACGTGCACGTCCTGGCGTACAACAGCGACTACGACCCGATGCGGCCCCGCCTGCGGAGCCTGGTCAAGGGCGACGACACCGAGCACGTGGTTGCGGCCATGGACACGCTCCGTGCCCTGGCCGGAGAGGTGTCCCGCCGCGGGCAGGAACTGGAACGCCTCGGCACGGACACCAAGGTCACTCGCGAGATGGCGGAACGCGACCCGTCCATGCGGCCCCGGATCGTCGTATTCGACGAGGTCCACGAGCTGTTCGGGCACCCGGAGCACGGCAAGGAAGCCAAGGAACTGGCGCTGAAGGTCACAAAGAAGGCCAGGAAAACGGCCATCATGCTGATGTGGATCACCCCGGATGCAGATGCAGCCAGCCTGCCGCGCGGGATCTCCAAGACCGTCTCCCACCGGGTCGCGTTCGCGATCAACGACCACCAGGGAAATGACGCGATCCTCGGCACCGGCATGCACAAGAACGGCTATTCGGCGACCACCCTCGTCGCAGGTGAAGACGTCGGCACCGCCATGGCC
The DNA here is from genome assembly GCF_001418655.1 of Streptomyces phaeochromogenes. Classification (GTDB taxonomy): domain Bacteria; phylum Actinomycetota; class Actinomycetes; order Streptomycetales; family Streptomycetaceae; genus Streptomyces; species Streptomyces phaeochromogenes. Next base: position 22,146 of record NZ_LIQZ01000099.1, read on the forward strand.
GCGGGCTTCGGGAAGACCCCAGGGCTGATCCGCTCCTACTACGTGCGGAAAGAGGCAGGCATCGACGAGGTGACCCCGGTCGTCGAGCGGGCGATGAAGGCGTACAAGAACGAGGAGGGCGTGTTCGAGGTGCCCACGTTCGCTCCCGTCGACCCGCTCGCCGACATCGCGGCCGTCCTCGGACACGAGACGAAGATGCTCACGATGGACATGCTCCGCGGCCTTCAGGACCGCAATCCGGTGGCCTACGGCAGCTGGTCGTTCCGGGATCTCAAGGCCGTCCTCGACGACGCCGGACACGGCACCTACAAGACCGGCGGCGGCAAGATGCACGTCAGCCTCGACCGGATTCTCGACGCCATCGCCGCCCGGGACGACGTCCTCGACGACGAGGGAGGCACTGAAGACTGAGGGAGATCTCCCTCACCGCCTCCCTCCCTTGCCTCCCTGTACATGACCTGCAGAAATGGCCAGTCAGGGAGGCGAGGGAGGCGGCAGCGAAGGGGGAGCCCCACGGCCCGTAACGGGTCTTGGGGCTCCCCCTTTTTGCTTCCCTCCCTCAGCTGGCGTTGATGACCTGGATGAGCTGCTGCTGGTGGTCCTGGACGCGGACGTCGATGAAGTCGCCGAGCGCCCCTTCCTTGGCGTGCAGCTCGACAACGACCGGAGCCTGACCCGCACCGCGGCCGGCCATCGACGTCAGCGCACTCGCCTGCCGGCTGGTGAAGACGGGCTCCGGGCGTCCCGTCCCGTTGTAGGCGAGGTTCAGCCCGGGCTCGAGGTAGCCGCCGCTGTCGAAGCTGCCCGGCTTGAAGCCGTACCAGTCGGTGAACAGAGACGAGTTGTAGCCGCGGGCCCGAGGGCCGACCACCACACCGTCGCCGCCGCGGGACTCCACCTTCGTCTTGCCGAGCGTTCCCGCCGTGTGCCCGACCCCGGCATTGGTGATGCCGACCTTGAACGCCGACGCCCCGTTCTTCACCCAGCCGGGAGGGGCGGTGTTCCCGGAGAACGCTCCGGTCGCCCAACGGCGCCGGTTCGGCTTCTGCCCGCGGAGCACATTCTCGATGGCGGACATGAACCCGGAGCAGTCGAACCCCTTCGGCCCGACACCGCCCCACAGGTACGGCTTGCCGGCCTGAGCCTTCGCCCACCGCGTCGCGGCCTGAACCTTCGGCCCGCCGAGCCCGCCGCCACCCTTCTTGTCGGCGTCCTTCGAGTAGCCGAAGAGCGCATCGATCATCTTCGTGGGAATGCGGCGGATCATCTTCCCGAAGCCGGTGTCCATGCCCGGGAACGACTTCAGCAGCGGGTCGACGACGTTCTTGATACCGGCCCGCGCCGACGCGGCGAGGGTGTCCTTGAGCCAGCCGGCCCCTTCCTTGATCTTGTTCCAGGCCGCCGAGCCGACCCCGGCAACCTTGTTCGCGGCCCCGCCGATCCAGCCGAAGATGCCGCCGTCGGCGTACTTCAGGGTGGTGTCTGTCCGTGTCATCGGGTTGCCGCCGAACACGGGGGCGAGCGCAGACTTGACGCCCTGCACACCCTTGCTCTTGGCGATCGAGTTCATGGCGCCGACGAAGCCCGAGCCGACCGCACGCGTCCACTCCGGCCGCATGATCGCTTCGCCGCCCGACAGCTCCAGGCCGCCACCGGTCGGGGAAACGAACTTGTGGACGTCCTTACCGGGCGTGTAGCCCGGCATGACGCCGCCCGAGGCGAACTTGAACGCCTTCAGCTTCGTCGCACCGAACGCCCCGGCGACAAGATTCCAGACGTTGCGGAGGCCGTTGTTGTAGACGACGTCCACGACGTACTGCACCGGCTCCTTCGCGACCCTCTTGAGGCCGTCCCAGGCCGTCTTGATGCCCTTGCGTGCCGAGTCGAACGCGCCAACCATCCGGTCCCGCAGGAGGCCACCCCAGCCGGGGATCGTCTTCGTGAAGAAGTCCCGGATCGGGTACAGGACGTTGCGCTTGATCCAGCCCCAGGCGCTGGAGATGCCCTCTTTCATCTTGTCCCAGTGCTTGATCACCCACACGACGCCCAGGCCGACCGGCCCACCGAGAGCCCCGATGATCCACGGCCAGTTCCTGCCGACCCAGTCGAGGACGTATTGGAACGCGGCAGGGATCTTCTCGGTGAAGAACCGCACGAAAGGTCCGGCGAACCAGTCGATGACTGCCTTGCCGGCCGTCTTGATGGCATCCCACACGGCCTTCACGGCGTCGCGGAACCATTCGCACTTCGTCCACAGCAGGAAGATCGCCGCAACCACGCCGACGATCGCGAGAATGATCCAGCCCCACGGGCCGGAGAACACCGACAGGGTGAACAGACGCATTGCTCCTGTCGCGAGCAGCATGATGCCGTTCCATAGCAGCATTCCGAGGCGCCACGCGTACATCGCCAGGACGATCCCGTAGATGCCCTGGATCACCCATGGCGCGTTGTCGGCTACCCACTTCACGCCCTTGGCGAGGATTCCGAGCACTTGCAGCGAGATGCCGCCGATCGGTCCGAGCGCCTGTCCGACAGACAGGAACGCGCCCGCAATGTTCTTGATCGTCTCCCACACCTTCGGGCCCATCTCCGAGGAGTAGGACAGGAAGTTCTCGAACTCCGGCGACCCCTTCAGGCCCGTGCCCCAGTCCGCGAAGCGGCCCGTGATGCGCTGCATCGTGCCGGAGATGTCATCCATGTGAGGCAGGAAGCCGTCGATGATGCCGACCATGCCCTTGAAGATCCGGCCGAAGGAGATACCCATACCGGTGATCGCGGGGCCGACCGACGTGTCGAGATCCTTCTTGAACGACTTCCACCAGGGGCTCTTGAACCCCGCCGAGGCACGGTCCTGCAAACCCTTGATGGCGTCCGCGGCCCCCAGCACGATCGGCTTCAGGCCCGGCAGAGAGTTCTTGAGGCCGTTCAACGCCCTCGTGAAGATGGGCATCACGGCCGGCTGCAGGCTCTTCGACCACTCGCTGAACGCCGACTTCAGGCCGACGTAGGCGTTCATCGTGTCCCTGGCCGCCGGTGTCAGCTTCGCCAGCTCTGCCTGGTACTTGGCCTGCGCCGCGGCGGCAGCATCCACACCGCCCGTCGTCTGCTGCTGAGCCTGCTGCAGCTGCCGCTGAGCCGACGCCGCGGACTCCGCAGCCGACACCTGCGCCTCGCCCACACCCCGCTGGGCGTCCGCGATGCGCTGCTGAGCCTCGGCGATATCCGACGCGTTCTGGGTCGCGGTACGGGACTGCGCTGCCTGCGCATCCGACAGATCCCGCGTCTTGTCGGCCACCGACTCCTGAGCCGTAGCCAGCTGCTCCTGGGCGTTCTTGACCGTCGCCGAGCCGTCGACCCCGGCCTTGTTCGCGGCCTTCGTCTCATCCTTCAGCCGCGCCGTCTCGACCGTCTGATCCTTCAACCGCTCGACGGCCTGGTCGTACTGAAGGATCGCCTTCTGCCGGTCCAGCTCCGTCGCGGTCGCACTCTTCAGGACCGCGTCACGCTCGGCCGTAGCTTCCTGCAGCTGGATCTCGGCGTCCCGCTGAGACAGCACCGAATCCGTCAGCCGGCTGTTGAGGTCCTCAAGCTCCATCGCCGCGGTACGGCGAGCCTGCGTCAGATCCTCCTGAGCCCGCGTCGCGTCCCGCTGAGCGTCCGCCAGCTCCTCCTCCGCGTCCTCGACGGCACGGGCGGCCTGCTGGCTCCTCAGAGACGCCTGAGCGGCCACCTGGGCAGCATTACGGCGAGCCTGAGACACCTGAGCCTGAGCGGCCGCAATCTGCTTGGCACCGTTGCGCTCCGCCGAAGCGACCGCGGACTGAGCAGAGGCGAGCTGCATCGACCGTGACGCGGCCTGCGCTGCCGCCTGCCCGCCCGACGCCGTCGACTGGGTCGCCGCCTCCTGAGCTGCCTTCTGCGCCTGCAGCGTGGAGGCAATGCCCTTGAACGCGGGAATGGCAACCAGGCCGATCGCGCCGAGACCGACACTCGCAGCCACAGCCGCAGCCGCGATCGATCCGAGCCCCGCCAGAATGACGGGAATTGCCGGAAGGATCGCCGGCCCGAACGCCACCCCGGCCGCCCGCAGCGCACTGAAGCCCGCCACCGCCGACCGGGTATCGACGTCGACCGACGCCGTCTGCCCGTCGAGGCGGTTGACCATCGCCTGAAACGCGGCCAGCTGAGCCGACGCCGAGCCCACATCCATACGGACCTGGACGTCCACATCCGACGCCGACAGGCGCTGCAGCCGCTCCTGAAGCCGCGTGATGCGGGCCATGGCTTCGGTCGCGTCGATGTCGACGCCCACTTCGACGTCCCGCAACGTCTGCAGCTGCGCCCGGATCGCCGCGATCTCGCGGTCCACATCCGACGAATCAGCATTGATCTCGACGTCCGGCAGATCCCGGAGAGCAGCCTCGACACGGCCCTTGAAGCTGCGGGCAAAGGCGGACCCGGTCGACTGGCCCTGCCGGGTCGCTGCGGGGAGCGCTGTACGGCCTCCCTGCGTCACACCGTCCCGGATGGACTGCGCAGCCTGCGCGGCGATGTGCCGGCCGATGATCCGGCCGACCTCGTCGCCGACTTGGTTCGCTCCTGGGGTTACTGCGGCCCGCATGCGCCCGGTGAAGCCCCGCGCATCGGGTAGAACGTCGACTTCGACTGAGCCGACAGAGATTGCTGGCACCGCGCTGCCCTCCTCAGGCGTCGTGGCGCGGGCCCTTGAGGATGTGTTACGGCAATACGAGGTCTGACCTGCGGTTATGCGGTGAGACCGTGTGGGGGTCTGGGTGAGCCTGCAGCGACGGAAAGTGAGAAACCGCAGGTCAAAGCATGATCGCCAGATCCCCAGAGTCGTGCGGAGGGCGGCATGCTAAACGGGTCCGACCGTTCCATTGGAATGATCTTGGGGTCACCCCCCAGGGTGATCATGATCTTCACAGCAGACCCGGGTGCTTCTCGGGGTCGCGGGCTCGCGTCGGCCGCTGTACCAGCGCAGCGGCGGCTGCACCTTCGGCTCCGGTCTTGATGCCGTGGTGGTAGATGCACAGAGCCTGAAGGTTCTCGTCTCCGTCTCCTCCGCCCTGGGATGCAGGCTTCACGTGGTCGACGTGCCGTGCCGGCTCGCCGCACCGCTCGTCGGTGCCGTCCTGCTTCATCCACTGGCAGGCGTGGGCGTCGCGGCGCAGGATGCGCTCACGGATGCGGGCCCAGCCTTTGGGCAGTGGCTCGCTGCGTCGTCCCTGGCTCATGTCTGCTGCTCCTTCTGCTGTCGCATCTGCTGCTCGAACTGGGTGCGGTCGAGGCTGTGTTGGCTGGCCCATGCGTCTTGTGCCTGCCTCCACTTCTCTCGGGCCCGCAGCATGGGCAGCCAGATGCCGTCTTCGACCTCGGGCATCCACCGGGTCTCGTCGAAGGTGAGCAGGTGCTCGGGTATCTGCACGTCGTGCTCCTGTCTGTGTGTGCGGCAGGCGCCGAGCTCGCACGGTGCTGGCGCCTGCCGCTCTGGTGGCCACGCGCAGAGCCGAAAGGAGAAAGCTCTCTGCGCTGCCGCCTCTCGCTTTCCAGGCGAGGGGTCTGTGTCAGTACTTGGCTCGGAGCCAGCTCTCGGGGTCCTGGACGAGTGCCTGCTCCGAGCCGGGTACGTCGACTGCTGGGGTGAGGTAACGCACGTGGCGTTGTACCTGTCGGGCTCCCCGCGTGAGGGCTGCGGCGATGAGTACGCCCGCGTTGAGCGCGGCGATGCTGCGGCCGTCGACGTGTACGGCGTCGCCGCGTGCCATGCCCGCGTTGGTCCAGCCGAGCCCTGCGTGTTCGGTGGCGGTCTGGCTGCCTTCGGGTACGCCTGCGTTGCGCAGGGCTGCGGTGGCTTGGGCGATGAGCTTCTGCCGTCCGGCGCAGGCGCCGATGAGTACGGCCGCGGCGTCCTCGATGGCGGTCATGGCGGCGAGTGCGGTGTCGACGTCGCCGGCCTGGTCGAGGATCTGCGCCTTCAGCAACTGCAGGTGGTCGAGACGTTCGGCTTCTGCCTGTGCCTGTGCCTGCTGGCCGGCGTGCTCGACGGTGAGCCTGGCGTGTTCGACGGTGAGGACGGCCGCGCCCAGTTCTTCGGCGGTGACGGAGCCGGGGCCCTCGTCGACGAGGCGGGCTTTGATCTGGTCGACTGCTGCAGTCGCCGCGGTGAGCTGCTGCTCGGCGTCGGCAAGCGTGACGGTCTTGGACATGGCTGCCTCCTAGGCGGCGGGGGGAAGGTCGTCGGGTTCGGGGGTGTCGGTGTCGTCGGGCTCGGGGATCCCGAGGACTCGGCGGAGGAGGCGGCCGTTTTCGGCGCGTCGCGCGGCGAGCATGTCGCGGAGAGGGTCGGTCACCGGGGTTCTCCTTCGATGGCGTTGCGGTAGTTGACGTCCTGCATGCCGAGGGCGATCTGTTCGGCGAGTGCGACGCCTCCGGGTACGGCGTGGACGGCCTGGGCGAGTCCGTTGAGGGCAGCTGCGGTGACCGTGCGGAGCTCGTCGACGTCGAGGCCGTCGAGGACCAGGCGCACGGCTTCGGCATCGCCGCGGAGCGCATGGATCGTCAGACCGCACGCCATCAAACCGAGGTCAGTCACGACTCGTCGTCCTCCATTCCGGGGATGGCGTCGGCTGCGATGTAGAAGCCACGCTTGGGCTTGATCAAGCGGCCGGACTCTTCGAGGCGCTTGAGGTACTGGTAGGCGTCCTGACCGAACTTCGTGACCACGGCGGCGGCCTTGCAGCCGTCAGGGTGTTCACGGACGAACGCCAGGATGTTGACGGAGATGTCGCCGAGGCTTGCCGCGTCTTCTCGCTTTTGAGCAGTGGCCGCGGCGTCGGTCAGATTCACGCCGTCCAGCGTCCACAGACCGCCGTCCATGACGAGCGCGTACTCGGATTCGATGACGTCCCGTCCGGTCACCATGAGGACCGCCTCGGTCGCCTGCCGCTTCCGGGCGAGCACGACGATGGTGTCGGCCGCACCGGCGAGTCCGTGAGTGCCGGATACGGAGTCGACGAAGTCTTCCGAGGCGGCCTTGCGGTCGTGGTGCAGCGCGCTGATGGCGAGACCTGGGTTGTGGTCGGCCACCCGTTTCAGTGCGCCCGCCACCCTGTAGTCGCGCTGGTATGCAGACTCTCCGGGCATCGCCGGGGGCATGACCTTGCCGAGCGTGTCGATGATGATTAGAGACGTGTCCGGGTAGCGCCTCAAGAACGCTTCCAGCGTGTGAATGATGAACCCGGGGCGGATCTCGGTCATGTAGTGGAACAGCTCGGGGATCGGGTCTTCGCCGAGGAGTGTCCGGCACCGGTCCTGCATGCGCCTGTCTCCGTCTTCGAGCGCCAGATAGAGGACTCTGCGCTTCCCCGACATGGCGATCTTCCCGACGGCCTGCCTGCTACTGGAGACAGCGAGCAGGAAGTCGAGGGCGAGCCAGCTCTTACCCGCCTTCGGTGGGCCGATCAGCAGCGAGAACCCCTCGGGTAGAAGTCCCGGCACGGCATACCTGAGCTCGGGGAACTCCTGTCCGTCCAGCCAGGACCCGTCACGTACAGCGGCGAGAAGCTTCTGGTCGTACTCCTCCTGACTGTTGCTGTCAGAACCGTCAGAAGTGTCAGAAGGCCTAGGAGGCTCCCTCAGCCAATCTGACGGTTCTGACGGTTCTGACACAGCCACAGAGAGAGCTACGGCGTCGGTCACGCGGCCACCCCCCGTCCGGCAGAAGCCACAGTGCGCATTGCCTCGCCCGCGCCCAATCCGACCTGGATAGCCGCTCCGACGAGCTCGGCTTCCACCTCGCTGGCCGCGACATGTCCGTCTCGCACGTGCTCCCACGCCTTCGCGGCAGCCCAGAAGAGGCGGTCATTGCGGTTGCCCTCGGAGGAGGTGAGCACGACGTTGACGAGTCCCTGCAGTGCTCGGGTTGAACTGTCGACGGACATAGCCGCCGGCCGCCTCTGTGGCTGCTGTCGAGGCGCGGGCGGCAGCATGAGCCGGAGCAACTGGTCCGGGATCGGCTGCGGCTCGATGTATCCCGTCTTCGGGTGGAGGACGTACTCGCCTTTGCGGCCGATGCTGCCGGGGCCGACGAGGTATCCGCGGCTGCTGCGAACGTCGATACCGGGTCCGACCTTGCCGACCGAGTTGGGGACGATCGTCCCGCCGGGTACGGCGAGCCATAGGTGGAAGCCACCTGAGGGCGTGCAGACGGTCGTCGTCTGGGGGATCTCGAAGCCGTGCCGTTCGGCGAGCCGGTTGAGTGTGGCGACCCCGTCGACCTTCTCCTTGCGGTCGAGGTCGAGGCCGACGAGTCGGGCGCCGCACCGGATGCCGTAGCCGACCGCTTTGGGGGCCTGGTCGAACAGCCAGCGGACGGTGTCCGGGTCGCTGGATGCGTCGCCTACGCCGTGCCCGGGTGCGCCGCACTGGTGCATGCCCTGACAGGTGTGTCCCTTGTCATGCGGGGATCGGATGATCGGCGTTTTGTTGATGCTGAGGGGGAAGACCTCGTATCCCCACTCGATGGAGTGCAGGGCAGCCTGCAGCGCGTTGTCGTGGTTGCTCATACGGTCACCACCTGGGGTCGCAGCTGGACGACGTAGACGGCTCCGCACGGCCCGGTCTTGAGTACGGACCTGACGAGGGGGAGCGGTGCGCGGTGAAGGTGCGGGTGTCCGCAGCGCGGGCAGCTCTCGACGCGCACCTGCCGGTGCCACTTCTGGGAGCGGGATCGGTAGGTGTCGAGTCGGCCCTGTACCCGCGGCGGGTCGCCCTGTGCCAAGATGGCAGCGGACTTACCGCCCGCTGCGGAGTCTTCGTGAAACGCCCCGGATTCGGCCCGGGGCGTTTCTGCGTTCTCGCTCATGCTGCTCGCTGACCTCCGGTCTGCACGGTCCGCTCGTCGAGCCACTTCTCGATGGCGCTGCGCCGGTAGAAGACCCGTCCGGCGCGCCCATCGGACGTCTTGACGTACTCGGGGCCGTCGCCTCGCCAGCGTCGCTCGGCCAGTGATCCAACGGTTCCGAAGATCGGGTACTCGGTGATGACCTGCTTCGGTGGCAGAAAGTCGTCATCCACTGCGGTGCTCCTTTCACTGAACATACGTTGCTTACGTGCACCACATGGTCCTATGCTGCACCCATGGAGCTGATGGTAGCCGATACCGGCGGCAATACAAGGCGATCTCTGTTGCTTAATCTGTTGCCCATGACGGAGCAGCAGCGCGGGCGACGAGCGATCGAGGCAGGACCGACTGGAAAGGCGGTGGCCGACAACATCGCGAGGCTGCGCAAGGTTCGAGGGCTCACGACCCGGCAGCTTTCCGCGTTGCTGGAGAAGAACGGCCGGCCCGTTCCCGCGTCGGGCATCACGCGGATGGAGAAGGCCGAACGGCAGGTAACCGTCGACGAGTTGATGGCACTGTCCGCGGCGTTCGGAGTCTCTCCGACCGCACTGCTGCTGCCCCTAACTGATCGCGCCGACGAGCAGGTCGAAGTCACGGGCGGGGGCACCGTGGACGCCCTCAGGGCCTGGGAGTGGGGCATCGGCCGGCTGCCCCTGAAGACCAACCCCGAGAAGGAGCAGACGCAGCTGCTAGAACACCGCCTGTACGGCATGCCGCAGTGGCTGCTCGATCACGTCCGGTACACCGTGCGGGCCAGGGCCTCAAAGGGACGGCTCACAGAGGAAGGTCGGCGTCTGCTTCTGGGGGGTGACGATGCCCCGAGTGTGGATTGAGGACCGCGCCACCCACGAGGACTACCAGGAGTCGATGGAGAAGTGGCAGGCAGCGAAGAAGCAGGGCAGTAAGCGGCAGCCGCCCGGGCGGTGGCGGGTGAGGTGGTACGGCCCGGACGGCAAGGGCAAGGCCAAGACATGCCGGACGGTCCCGCAGGCCGAAGCGGAGCAGCAGGCCCTGCTGCAGAAGCTCGACAAGGGTTCATACCGGGACCCGCAGTCGGCGAAAGCCGCGGTGCGCCTGGTGGCCGACGAGTGGCACAAGTCGCTACGGAAGCAGGGGCGTCGCACGAAGGACGACTACCGGGAGCTCCTCGACCTGTACGTGATCCCCAAGTGGGGCGACTGGCAGGTCGGAGCGATCCAGTGGGCAGACGTGTCTGAGTGGGTCAACGATCTGTGCAGCACTCCCGGCAAGGCCGGCCGGATGCTCAGCCCGTCCCGCATCGCGAAGATCTACTACGTGCTGAGCGGCGTCATGAAACACGCGGTCCGCACGCACCGGATCTCGATGAGCCCGCTGCACGATCACGATCTGCCGCGCAGTGACGATGACGACGATCACGTCTACTTGACGCATGAGCAGCTGGAGACCCTCGCCGAGCGTGCGGGGCGCTACCAGACGTTCGTGAGGACCCTCGGGTACACCGGCATTCGGTGGGGTGAGGCCATCGCCATCAAAGTCGGCCGGACGATGCTCGACGACCGCCGCATACGGATCATCCAGGCGTACTCCGACATTGACGGTCACCTTGAACTCGGGCCGGTCAAGAATCACGAGAAGCGATCGGTGCCGCTCCCGCGGTCGTTCGCCGAGGAATTGCGGCCGCTCGTCGTCGGACGAACGCGGGACGCGCTGGTGTTCACAGCGCCCGAGGGCGGGCCGATGAGGTATCCGAATTTCCGGCGCCGCGACTTCGACAAAGCGGTGAAGGAGGCCGGCCTCGACGGCATGAAGGTGACGCCGCACAAGCTCCGGCACACGGCCGCCTCGCTCGCCATCGCCGCGGGGGCCGACGTCAAGGTCGTACAGACCATGCTCGGCCATAAGTCGGCGGCCATGACGTTGGACGTGTACGGGCATCTCTGGCCAGACCGTCTCGATGAGGTGGCGGACGCTCTCGATGTGGGGCGGGCCACCGCTCTTGCCAAGCTGAAAGCGTCGCTCGTGATCGTCGACTAGCCAAAACCACATGTACAAAATGTGTACTGGCCCCGGAGTTGATCTCCGGGGCCAGTCTCATGATCTAGCCCGTGACCTGCACGAACCATCCTGTGCCCCCGGCAGGATTCGAACCTGCGACACCCGCTTTAGGAGAGCGGTGCTCTATCCCCTGAGCTACGAAGGCGAAGGCGTGGTGCCGGTTCCTGGGCTCAGGTGGGGGTGGGGGTGTCGTGCGTGTCCCCAGCCCCTG